>NZ_JBFTLO010000031.1:0-62183 GCF_056396485.1 Psychrobacillus sp. 05T411
GAGTAAGAGTAATCGGTAACGACTTTTTTATGTTTTAGAAACCGTGAATTTTAGATATATAGAAAATTTTTCAAGTGATATAATATATGACTTTTTTTGTACGCGGCATAGGGATAATGCGCTTCAGTATTTGTCGTCTCAATCCAAGTAAAGAGCTATTTTAAGAATTAGTTGCTTTCCCCTGCAATTTGATTGCTCTCATACTGATTTGGTTGCTTTCAGACTAGAACCAGTTGCTTTAAATGACCGATTGGTTGCTCTAATCCATTTACTGGATTCACACATTAGAAAAGCCTAGACAGATTTTATTTTTAGAATTATTCATAAAACGACATTTTTCTCGAAATATATAGATAAAAGAAGTATCATAAAAGGACAATGACAATAGGAGGATGGATGGCTATGCAAAATAAAGAGCAATTAAAGTCATCTACATGTAGCATATGAAAAAAGAAACGAAATGGTTTGAAGTAGAAGAGAAAGAAAGCATTACAGCCTGTATAGAAAGAATGGAACAACAAGGCTTTCAAGTCGCAGGAAGAAAAGAAGAACCGATTTTTGCAGAGGTGAATGGCCAACCCGTTCCAGTTAAACAATTAATCATGTTAAAAGGTATAAAAGAGAAAAATATATAAAAATAATGTCAAAAACCGAACAATTAATTTTAATTAAAATAAATCGTTCGCATTTTTGTGTTGACGTGACACATCAATCTTGTTAAAATGTGAGTAGCAACAGACAAATAAATCCCCATATATGCTAAGGAATTGGCTTTAGCGTCTCTACCATGTCACCGTAAATGACAGGACTATGAGGGAAAGCAACTTTTGGATTATGCTAAAAGGATGTGTTCACGTATGTTATTAATGACACAAACTAAGCAATTAAGTTCCTCAAGTAAACTGCTTTTCTTCCGTAGAGAGTAGTTTATTTGGGGAATTTTTTGTTTATGAAGGGACGAATATAATGAGCGCAAAAATTGGTGTAATTATGGGTAGTTCTAGTGATTGGGAAACAATGAAGCATAGCTGTGAAATCCTTGATGAACTAAATATACCGTATGAAAAACAAGTAGTATCTGCACATCGCACGCCGGATTTAATGTTTGAATATGCGGAGCAAGCACGAACACGCGGTCTTCAAGTAATTATTGCAGGAGCTGGGGGAGCTGCACATTTACCAGGAATGGTTGCTGCAAAGACTACGCTACCTGTTATCGGTGTTCCTGTACAATCTAAAGCACTGAATGGATTAGATTCGTTATTATCGATTGTGCAAATGCCAGGTGGTGTTCCGGTTGCAACTGTAGCTATTGGAAAAGCAGGAGCTACGAATGCAGGATTACTTGCTGCTCAAATTCTTTCCATACAAGATACAGAAATAGCAGAACGCCTAGAAAAACGAAGAGAAGAAACAAAAAACAAAGTATTGGAAAGCAACGGTGAACTACAATGACAAAAGTAATTTATCCGGGACAAACAATTGGCATTATCGGTGGTGGACAACTCGGTCGTATGATGGCATTAGCTGCAAAAGAAGCGGGTTATAAAATAGCAGTACTTGAGCCGACAATGGATTCACCTTGTGGTCAAGTCGCAGACATTCGCATTGTTGCCCCATATGATGATGAAGCGGCATTAGAAGAACTAGCCGAAGTTAGTGACGTAATTACGTATGAATTTGAAAATATCGATTATGAAGGCTTAAAACGATTGTCACAAATTGCATACGTTCCTCAAGGTGCGGAACTTGTAAAAGTTACGCAAGATCGCATACTAGAAAAAATGGAGCTTCAGGCCGCTGGCGTACCTATTGCGAAATTTGTCGAAGCAAGTACTTTTGAAGAGCTGGAACAACGAATTGATGTAGTAGGATTTCCTTGTGTCGTAAAAACTGCACGCGGTGGATACGATGGCAAAGGACAACAAACAATTCAATCAAAAGAGGAACTGCTACTTGCAAAATCGCTATTTGAACACTCTGCTTGTATTGCGGAGGCATTTGTTCCATTTACGAAAGAAGTTTCAGTCATTGTTCAACGAAACGGTGAAGGACAGACCTATTGCTTACCAATCGGGGAAAATATTCATGTGAATCATATTTTGCATGAAACAATTGTACCGGCTCGTATTGATGCAACACTTACTGACAAAGCAATTGAAGCTGCAAATAAAATCGCTAATCATCTGAATCTTGTTGGTACGCTTGCAGTGGAAATGTTCGTTTTAGAGGAAGATGAAATTCTCATTAATGAATTGGCTCCAAGACCTCATAACTCGGGACACTATTCCATAGAAGCTTGTAATATTTCACAATTTCATCAACATATTCGAGCGGTTTGTGGTTGGCCATTACGGGAGCCAAAACTTTGGACGAATACAGTGATGGTAAATATTCTTGGACAGCATGTAATAGCACTAACAAACTCTGTAAGTAAGTATCCAAATTGGTCCGTACACCTTTATGGAAAAAGCGAAGCAAAAACGAACCGCAAAATGGGACATGTTACGATTCTTTCGTCTAATATGGAACAAACTATAGAAGAAATTGAACAATCTAAAATTTGGTCTTAATCAGGAGGAACTTGAATGATCGAACGCTATACTCGCCCGGAGATGGGTGCAATTTGGACAGAAGAAAACAAATACAATGCTTGGCTAGAAGTAGAAATATTAGCATGTGAAGCATGGGCTGAAATTGGCGATATTCCAAAAGAAGATGTTGTGGCACTTCGAAAAAATGCATCATTCAATGTGGACCGTATTTTAGAAATCGAGCAAGAAACAAGACATGACGTAGTAGCGTTTACCCGTGCAGTTTCGGAAACCTTAGGGGAAGAACGGAAATGGGTTCATTACGGATTGACATCTACTGACGTAGTGGATACAGCTCTTTCGTATTTGATCAAACAAGCGAATGTCATTATTCGTAAGGACATTCTAAACTTTATCGAAATCTTAGAAAATAAAGCAAAAGAACATAAATATACCGTAATGATGGGGCGTACACATGGTGTGCATGCAGAACCAACAACTTTCGGATTAAAACTTGCACTTTGGACAGAAGAGATGAAACGTAACTTAGAACGTTTTGAAGCTGCGGCAAAAGTGATTGAAACTGGGAAAATGTCTGGTGCAGTTGGAACATATGCGAACATTGATCCATTTGTAGAGAAATATGTTTGTGAAAACTTAGGGCTTGCAGCATCACCAATTTCTACTCAAACATTGCAGCGCGATCGTCACGCACAATATATGAGTACATTAGCGTTAATCGCAACTTCCATTGAAAAGTTTGCAACGGAAATTCGCGGACTACAAAAATCAGAAACACGTGAAGTGGAAGAGTTTTTTGCAAAAGGTCAAAAAGGTTCTTCCGCAATGCCTCATAAGCGTAATCCAATCGGTTCTGAGAACATGACAGGACTTGCTAGATTAATGCGTGGCTATATGACGACTGCATACGAAAATGTAGCCTTATGGCATGAAAGAGATATCTCCCACTCTTCTGCGGAAAGAGTGATTTTACCAGATGCAACAATCGCATTGAACTATATGTTAAATCGCTTCAGTAATATCGTGAAAAACTTAACAGTATTCCCAGAAAACATGAAACGAAATATGGATTCCACATTAGGATTAATTTATTCCCAAAGAGTGCTTCTAGCTTTAATCGACAAAGGTTTGGCTCGTGAAGAAGCGTATGATACAGTGCAGCCACTTGCCATGAAAGCTTGGGAATCGCAAACAGCTTTCCGCACATTTGTAGATGCGGATGAAAAGATCACTTCATTACTTTCAACAGAAGAGCTGGATGATTGCTTTGATTATAATTATCACATTCAGCATGTGGACATGATTTTTGAGCGTTTAGGACTAAATTAACCGGGGGAATTAACAGTGGAAAAAGGTCGTCTATTATACGAAGGTAAAGCAAAACAATTATTTGCAACAGCAGATGAAAATATCCTTTTTGTATCTTATAAGGATAGTGCTACAGCTTTTAATGGAGAGAAAAAAGAAGAAATTGTTGGTAAAGGAAATTTGAATAATAAAATCACAACCATTCTTTTCAACCAATTAAAAAAGCACGGAATTGACTCCCATTTTATCGAGCAAATTTCAGAAAATGAACAACTCGTAAGAAAAGTAGAGATCATTCCTTTAGAGGTAGTTGTTCGTAATGTAGCTGCGGGGAGTTTAGCAAAAAGACTAGGATTCGCAGAAGGTACTACTCTAAGTCATCCGATAGTAGAACTTTACTACAAGGACGATGCTTTAGGAGATCCGTTACTTACAGATGCACATCTTACGTTGCTAGAACTTGCAACACCAGAAGAAATAGAGACGATCGAAACAAAAGCACTGGAGATTAACAAAGTGTTACAGCCGATTTTTAAAGAAATCGGTGTAACACTAATCGATATGAAACTAGAATTTGGAAAGACTGCAAATGGTGAAATACTACTTGCAGACGAAATCTCTCCAGATACTTGTAGATTATGGGATGACGAAACAAATAACAAGCTTGATAAAGATGTATTTAGACGCAATTTAGGTAGTTTAACAGATGTTTATGAAATTATACTTTCCCGACTAGGAGGATTATTCAAATGAAAAAAGTTAAAGTATATGTAACATTACGTGAAAGTGTTTTAGATCCACAAGGTTCAGCAGTTATGGGTGCTCTTCACTCCATGAACTATAAGGAAGTTTCAGATGTTCGTATCGGCAAATTTTTAGAGCTTCAAATCGAAGAGTCAGATCGTGATTTAGATGCAATCGTAAAAGAAATGTGTGAAAAATTACTGACAAACACAGTTATCGAAGACTACCGTTATGAAGTTGAGGAGGTAGCTGGCAAATGAAGTTCGCAGTTATCGTTTTTCCAGGATCGAACTGTGATTTAGATATGTATCATGCGATTAAAGACGAGCTTGGGGAAGAAGTAGAGTACGTTTGGCATGATGAAACAGATCTAAGCGGATTCGATGGTGTTTTATTACCAGGTGGGTTCTCTTATGGGGACTACTTACGTTGCGGAGCGATCTCTCGTTTCTCAAATGTTATGACAGAAGTGGTAAAAGCAGCAGAAGCAGGTAAACCAGTTTTAGGCGTATGTAACGGATTCCAAGTATTAACAGAAGCGGGTCTTCTACCGGGAGCACTACTTCGTAATAAAAACCTTAAATTCATGTGTCGTACAGTTGGTCTTAAAGTAGAAAATAATGAAACGCAATTTACAAGTGAGTATGCAAAAGACCAAGTAATTCAAATTCCAATCGCGCACGGTGAAGGAAACTATTACTGCGATGAAGAAACACTTACTCGTTTAAAAGAAAATAACCAAATCGTTTTCACATATGCTTCTGATAATCCAAACGGTAGTATCGAAGACATCGCAGGTATTGTGAATGAAAAAGGAAACGTACTAGGGATGATGCCTCACCCAGAGCGTGCTGCTAACGACATTATGGGTGGATCAGATGGACTAGCATTATTCAAATCAATAGTGAAACAGTGGAGGGAATCTCATGTCAATCATGCTTGAACCAAATCCGGAGCAAATTAAAGAACAAAAAATATATACACAAATGGGTATGTCAGACGAAGAATTTGAAATGGCAGAAAAGATTTTAGGACGTCTTCCAAACTATACAGAAACTGGCCTTTTTTCTGTTATGTGGTCGGAACACTGCTCATATAAAAATTCGAAACCTGTATTACGTAAATTCCCTACAAAAGGTCCGCAAGTACTTCAAGGTCCAGGTGAAGGTGCTGGAATTGTTGATATTGGCGATGGTCAAGCAGTTGTTTTTAAAATGGAATCACATAATCATCCATCTGCTATCGAGCCTTATCAAGGAGCGGCAACTGGTGTTGGTGGTATTATCCGTGACGTATTTTCAATGGGAGCTCGTCCAATTGCGATGCTAAACTCTTTACGTTTTGGTGAGTTAAAAACACCACGTGTGAAATATTTATTTGAAGAAGTAGTTGCGGGGATTGCTGGTTACGGTAACTGTATCGGTATTCCAACGGTTGGTGGAGAAATTCAGTTTGACAATTGCTATGAAGGAAATCCACTAGTTAACGCAATGTGCGTAGGTTTGATTAATCATGAAGATATTCAAAAAGGGATTGCAGCTGGTGAAGGCAATACAGTCATGTATGCTGGAGCAAAAACTGGTCGTGATGGTATCCATGGAGCGACATTCGCATCAGAAGAATTAACAGAAGCTTCAGAAGAAAAACGTCCAGCAGTTCAAGTTGGCGATCCATTTATGGAGAAACTTTTACTAGAAGCTTGTTTAGAAGTCGTGAAATCAGATGCACTAATTGGTATTCAAGATATGGGAGCAGCAGGTTTAACTTCCTCATCGGCTGAAATGGCTTCTAAAGCTGGTCATGGTGTGGAATTGAACTTAGATTACATTCCACAACGTGAAACGGGTATGACTGCATACGAAATGATGCTTTCTGAATCACAAGAACGTATGTTAATCGTTGTGAAAAAAGGTCGCGAAGAAGAAATCGTGAAAATCTTTGATAAGTACGGTTTAGATTGTGTAGCGGTAGGTAAAGTAACGAATGATAAAATGCTTCGTCTAGTTCATAACGGAGAAGTGGTTGCAGAAGTTCCTGCAGATGCATTAGCAGAAGAAGCACCTGTATACTACAAGCCATCATCTGTACCTGCTTACTTTACAGAATACCAAGCGATGGAAAATGTGGAGCCAGCCGTTTCGGATTATAAAGAAACACTTCTTAACTTATTACAACAACCGACAATTGCTTCTAAAGAATGGGTTTATGATCAATATGACTATCAAGTACGTACAAGTACGGTAGTAACACCAGGTTCTGATGCTGCTGTAGTACGTGTTCGTGGTACGAATAAAGGATTAGCAATGACAACGGATTGTAATTCAAGATACATCTATTTAGATCCAGTAGTAGGCGGAAAAATTGCTGTTGCGGAAGCTGCACGTAACGTTGTATGTTCTGGTGCCAAACCACTTGCAATTACAGACTGCTTAAACTTTGGTAATCCAGAAAACCCAGAAATTTTCTGGCAGTTAGAAAAATCTGCTGACGGTATTTCAGAGGCATGTATCGCATTAGACTCACCAGTTATCGGCGGTAACGTTTCCTTATATAACGAGCGTAGCGGAACAGCAGTTTACCCAACACCAACAATTGGTTTAGTTGGCCTTGTAGAAGATTTAGCACATGTAACAACACAGGACGTAAAGCAAGCTGGGGATATCGTATATGTAATCGGTGAAACGAAAACAGAATTCGGTGGGTCAGAGCTTCAAAAATTAGTAGAAAAACGTATTTTTGGACAAGCACCTTCCATTGATTTAGAAGTAGAAGCAGCACGTCAAAAAGCGCTACTTTCAGCAATCCAAGCGGGCCTTGTACAATCTGCGCATGATATTGCAGAAGGTGGATTTGCAGTTGCGTTAGCAGAAAAAGCTTTCGGTGCAAATGGTCTTGGTGTGGAAGTAACGATAAATGGTTCTGCTACAACAGCATTGTTTAGCGAATCTCAATCCCGTTTCCTTGTAACTGTTAAAGAAGAAAATGCAGCTAAATTTGAAGAAATCGTAAATGACGCAGTTAAAATTGGTGCTGTAACAGATTCAAATGAAGTAATTATATCTAACGAAGACGGAACTGAATGGATTAGCGGTTCTGTTGACGAATTCCGTTCCGCTTGGAAAGGGGCAATACCATGCTTGCTGAAATCAGAGGCTTAAACGAAGAATGTGGTGTTTTCGGAATTTGGGGACATCCTGACCCTGCACCAATTAGTTATTATGGTTTGCACGCGCTTCAACATCGAGGACAAGAAGGCGCTGGAATTGTCGTAACAGACGGGAAAACTTTACGAGCTGTCAAAGGCGAAGGTTTAGTAAATGATGTTTTCAGTAATGGAAAGCTTGAAAAACTAGAAGGTAAAGCTGCAGTTGCACATGTTCGTTATGCAACTGCAGGTGGATCTGGTCTTGAAAACGTTCAACCACTTCTGTTTAATTCTACAACTGGTAGTCTTGCAATCGCACATAATGGAAACATCGTCAACGCAGGTCGTTTAAAACGGAATTTAGAGCAGCAAGGTAGTATTTTTCAAACGACTTCTGATACAGAAGTAATTGCCCATCTGTTGAAAAAGAGTCACCATAACTCAGTAGTGGAACGTGCGAAAGAAGCGCTTCGATTATTAGATGGTGCATTTGCAGTCGTTATTTTAACAGAAGATAAATTATTAGTAGCTCAGGATCCACATGGCATGCGCCCACTTTCATTAGGAAAGCTAGACGATGCTTGGGTGGTAGCTTCGGAAACAAGTGCATTTGATTTGATCGGTGCAGAAGCTATTCGTTCAGTCGAACCTGGCGAACTACTTATTATTAATGATGAAGGAATACGTTCAGAACGTTTTTCAGTGCCTGCAGAGCGAGCGATTTGTACAATGGAGTACGTCTATTTCTCTCGACCAGACTCGAATATAGATGGTATTAATATACACATGGCCAGAAAACGTCTCGGGAAACAACTGGCAAAAGAAATTCAAGTAGATGCAGATATTATTACTGGGGTGCCAGATTCTAGTATATCAGCAGCTATTGGATTTTCAGAAGCTTCTGGAATTCCATATGAGATGGGTCTTATTAAAAACCGTTATGTAGGACGTACATTCATCCAGCCATCACAAGATCTACGCGAGCGTGGTGTGAAGATGAAACTTTCACCCGTACGTCAAGTTGTAGCGGGGAAACGTGTAGTCATGGTGGACGATTCTATCGTACGTGGAACTACTTCCAAACGAATTGTGAAAATGTTAAAAGACGCTGGAGCGGCAGAAGTACATGTTGTGATTAGTTCTCCGCCATTAAAAAGCCCTTGTTTTTATGGGATAGACATTAGTACAGATTCAGAACTAATCGCTTCTAATAATAGCGTGGAAGAAATGCGCGAACTAATTGGTGCGGACTCGCTTTCCTTTTTATCGGTAGAAGGTATGGTGGAAGCAATTGGTCGAACAGACGAAGGAAAAAACTGTGGTCACTGCTTAGCTTGCTTTACTGGTGAGTATCCGACTCCAATTAAACCAAATACGAAATTACCACATGAAAAAGAGCTTGTTCGATAGGAGGATTATACATGTCAAAAGCATATGAAAAAGCGGGTGTTAATATTGAAGCCGGCTATGAAGCAGTTCAGCGAATGAAATCACATGTCGAACGTACGGCTAGAAAAGGTATCATGGGTACTTTTGGTGGGTTCGGTGGAATGTTCGACTTGTCTTCATTGAATTATAAAGAACCGGTACTTATATCGGGAACGGATGGCGTTGGTACGAAGTTAAAGCTTGCGTTCATGACAGATTCACACGATACGATTGGTGTAGATTGTGTGGCAATGTGTGTAAATGATATCGTGGCACAAGGTGCAGAGCCTTTATTTTTCCTTGATTATGTTGCAGTTGGAAAAGCAGTTCCTGAGCGTATTGAACAAATCGTCAAAGGTGTGGCAGATGGTTGTGTTCAATCTGGAGCCGCATTAATCGGCGGGGAAACTGCTGAAATGCCAGGTCTATATGAAGAAGATGAATATGATCTAGCGGGGTTTGCAGTAGGTGCCTGTGAAAAATCGAAAATTGTAACAGGTGAAAAAATTGCAGAAGGCGACGTACTAGTTGGTATTGCTTCTAGTGGAGTGCATTCGAATGGTTATTCACTTGTACGTAAAATAGTATTTGAAGAGCAGGGTTATTCTGCTGAAACAGTAGTTGCTGGTTATGAAGGACTTGGAGAAATAGGCAAGGCTCTTCTAACACCTACAAAAATTTACGCGAAGCCTGTGATGGAAATGCATAATGAACTTGCTATTCATGGAATGGCTCACGTTACAGGTGGCGGGTTCTATGAAAACTTACCACGTATGATGCCAGAAGGTTTAGCAGTTGAAGTGGACTTAGGTTCATGGGAAGTACTCCCTGTTTTCAACCTATTGAAAGATAAAGGCGAGCTTACGGATCGTGATTTATATAATGTGTTTAATATGGGAATTGGTTTTGTTATTGCGTTATCTGCAGAAGAAGCAGAAAAAGCAATTACTATTGCAGAAGCTCATGGGGAAAAAGCATATACAATCGGTCGTGTAGTGAAAGGTGAAGGTGTTTTATTCAACGGAACGCATGACGGGAGTTTAGTGTAATGGCTGGAAAACCGAAATTTGCAGTATTTGCATCGGGTAGTGGCAGTAATTTTCAAGCTATTCATGATGCAATTGAAGCCGGTCATTTATCTGGCACCGTTGCACTTGTTGTAACAGATAAGCCAGAAGCGTTTGTAGTAGAACGTGCGCGTATTGCAGGGATTGAAACACTTGCCATTAAACCTTCTAGCTTTCCTTCGAAAGAAGCGTTTGAACAAGAGGTTTTACAGAAGCTAACCGAGCTAGAAGTAGAGTGGATTGTTCTCGCAGGATATATGCGTTTAATCGGGAATGTTTTACTCGATGCGTATCCAAGCCGGATTATTAATATTCATCCTTCTTTACTTCCATCGTTTCCAGGAAAAGATGCTATCGGACAAGCGATGGCACATGGGGTGAAAGTAACAGGGGTAACCGTTCACTATGTAGATGCTGGAATGGATACTGGTCCGATTTTAGCACAAGCAGCTGTTGAAGTGGTGGATGGCAATAGGGAACAAACGGAAGAACGTATACATGCGGTAGAGCATGAACTATATACAAAAACATTACAAGAGTTATGGAGCCGGTAAGCTTTTACCGGCTTTTCTACCTTAAATTAGAGGAGGAATTAACGTGTCAAAACGTGCTTTACTTAGTGTTTCAGATAAATCAGGAATTCTCGAATTTGCAAAAGAGCTGGAACGCCTTGGGTATGAAATTTTATCAACTGGTGGGACAAAAGCATTTTTAGAACAAAATGGAGTGGCGATCACATCAGTAGACCAAGTAACAAACTTTCCAGAAATTTTGGATGGTCGAGTAAAAACATTGAACCCAATGATTCACGGTGGATTATTAGCGAAACAGGATGATCCTTCTCACCAAGCGCAATTACAAGAACATCATATTACCCCTATTAATGTAGTATGTGTCAATTTATATCCTTTCCGCGAAACGATTTCCAAACGAGACGTAGCATTTGAAGATGCAATTGAAAATATCGATATTGGCGGACCATCGATGCTACGTTCGGCAGCTAAAAACCATCAATACGTAACAGTCGTAACAGATGCATCGGACTACGCAGAAGTATTAGGACAATTAAAAGAAACTGGCGAAACGACACTTGAAACACGTCGCAAGTTAGCTGCAAAAGTATTCCGCCACACAGCTGCATATGACGCATTAATTGCTAGCTATATGACAGATTTAACAGGCGAAGAATTCCCTGAACTGTTGACGCTTACATATGAGCGTAAACAATCATTACGTTACGGGGAAAACCCACACCAAAAAGCAGCATTTTACAAACGTCCACTTGGATCAGATTTTTCAGTTGCTTCTGCCAAACAATTGCATGGTAAAGAACTTTCTTATAACAATATTCAAGATGCCAATGCTGCTATTCAGATCGTGAAAGAATTTGAACTTCCTGCAGCTGTTGCAGTAAAACATATGAATCCTTGTGGTGTTGGAACGGGGGAAACAATTTCAGCTGCTTTTAACAAAGCATATGAAGCGGACTCTACTTCTATTTTTGGTGGGATTGTAGCTTTAAACCGTGAAGTAGATGCAGAGACTGCAAAAGTATTGGCAGGTATTTTCTTAGAAATAATTATTGCACCTTCATTTTCAGAAGAGGCAATTGCCAAGTTAACAGCGAAGAAAAATATTCGTTTACTAACGATTGCATTTGAACAAACGAAAAAAGATGATTGGAACACAGTTTCTGTAGAAGGTGGACTTTTAGTTCAGTCACCAGATACTTTCGGATTGAAAGATGCAGACGTAAAAGTAGTAACAGACCGTGAACCAACTGCAGAAGAATGGAAAGCATTAGAGCTTGGTTGGAGTGTTGTAAAGCACGTAAAATCTAACGCAATTGTGGTAGCTACGGAAGATATGACAATTGGTGTTGGTGCTGGACAAATGAACCGTGTAGGATCCGCGAAAATTGCACTAGAACAAGCGGGAGAACGTGCAAAAGGAGCAGGACTTGCATCAGATGCTTTTTTCCCAATGAATGATACCGTAGAAACTGCTGCTAAAGCTGGTATTACAGCAATTATTCAAACTGGTGGATCTGTCAAAGACCAAGATTCTATTGATAAAGCAAATGAATACGGAATTGCAATGGTATTCACAGGCGTACGTCATTTCAAACATTAAGGGAGGCGCATCGAATATGAAGATTCTTGTTATTGGAAGTGGCGGTCGTGAGCATGCCATTGCAAAGCAATTCAATCATTCTCCTTCTGTCGATAAAGTATTTGTAGCACCTGGTAATGCAGGGATGAAAAACGATGCGGTAATCGTGCCAATTGATGTAATGGCATTTGAAGATCTAGCACAATTTGCAAAAGAGAATGCGATTGATCTTACCTTTGTTGGTCCTGAGCAACCGCTTGTAGGTGGCATTGTTGATTATTTCACTGAACGTGGTCTTCGTGCTTTTGGACCTACGAAAACAGCGGCACAAATCGAAGGAAGTAAATCATTCGCTAAAGAGCTTATGAAAAAGTATCATATTCCAACTGCAGCCTATGAAACATTTACAGAAGTAGACAAAGCTAAAGCATATATTGAAAAACTTGGTGCTCCAATTGTTGTGAAAGCAGACGGACTCGCTGCGGGTAAAGGTGTCGTCGTTGCCATGACCGTGGAAGAAGCGAACATAGCAGTTGAAGATATGATTGGCAATCAATTATTTGGCGAATCTTCTTCTAGTGTAGTCATTGAAGAGTTTCTAGAAGGGGAAGAAATTTCCTACATGTCATTTGTGCATGACGGACAAATTTATCCGATGGTTATTGCGCAAGATCATAAACGTGCATATGACGGAGATAAAGGACCGAATACTGGGGGAATGGGGGCATATTCACCAGTTCCTCAAATTGCACAAAATGTAGTAGAGCTAGCTTACGATACAATTGTTGTGCCAACAGTAAAAGCGATGGAAGCAGAAGGAACACCGTTTACAGGTATTTTATATGCAGGTCTCATTATTACGAATGAAGGACCTAAAGTAATCGAGTTCAATGCTCGTTTCGGAGATCCCGAAACACAAGTAGTTCTACCTCGAATGACAAGTGATTTTGGTGCATTTATGATGGCACTTATGGACGGACAACCATTTGAATTACAATGGTCGGATGCAGAAATGTTAGGTGTTGTTATCGCATCGGAAGGCTATCCGGCGAACGTGAAAAAAGGTGCTAAACTTCCTGACCTTTCTATTTTAGAAGAAGCTGGCCTTTACGTTTTCCACGCAGGTACAAAAGCTGATGGGGAAGATTACATTGCTAACGGCGGTCGTGTTATTTTAGTAGCCGCAAGCGAATCAACACTGAAAGAATCGCAACAAAAAGTGTACGACGGCTTGTCCCAAGTGGAATGGAACGGTTTATTCTTCCGAACAGATATTGGCTGGAGAACATTTCAATAATGTAAAGAGGATGTCTCCGATATTGGAGACATCCTTTTTTATACGTGAGGTGGAGAAAGTACGTCACACATAGTCAGGAAAAATACAGTAAATGGCTTAGGGCAACCAATCGGTCACTGAAAGCAACCAGTTCTATTCAGAAAGCAATCAAATCAGCACGAGGGCAACCAAAATACCGATGAAAGAAACCAATTCTTAAAATAGCAAGTTTACTTGATGTGAAACGACTATGTTTTTTACATATTATAGGGATAATGCGTCTTAGACATTCAATAAAGTTACCGCTAGGATTTCCGCTTCAGGGCGGACGCTTTCCACGGGGTGAGCGATGAGCCTTCACCGCCGCTTGCGCGTACGTTGTGAAGTCTCATCATGCTCACTTAATCCCGTTGGAGTCGCCGCCCTGCAGCGAAAATCCACAAGATTTGTTAGCAAATTAGCGGATTGCTTTAAAAATGGATAGTAGTAATGCAGTGGAAAATATTTTTTTAGTAGGTACACTATCAAGTTATATCATCYAGTAAATGGCTAAGGACAATCAATTGATGATGGATGGCAACCAGTGCTAAGTGGAGAGCAATCAATTCTAATCGGAAAGCAACCAAATCAGCACGAGGGCAACTAAATGGCGGATAAAGGCAACCAATTCTTAATTTAGCAAGTATACTCGGAGTGAGACGACGATGAATATACGGCGAAATTCCAATAAATGATGCAATAAGGCGAACTATTTCCTAGCAATCCTTCTCTTGTCATGAGACAGCATTTTCTAATTCTATTTAAACAATATTGCCTAAGAGACATGATCAATTGAAAGTTCTGATACCTGCAGCGAAAATCACAGCGGACACTTCATTCCACTCTCTACGACACATTATCCCTATTATGTGCGTTATTCCATTTTTCATTTCCATTTACTAAATAGGATCAAAGACAGGCGATTTTGTTTCATAATGCATGTAAACCTTGTTTTTCAAAAATAGGTGCTTTCAGCGATTAGTTGGTTGCTTTGAGGAGGAATTTGATTGCTCTCCGAATAGATTTAATTGCTTTTCCAGACCTTCTTGTTGCCCTTAGCCATTTTGTGAATTTATATTTTGTGAAACTGTATAATATTTGAATTTGGTGAGCTGCTATGAGGCTCATCCGTAAAGGGACAGATTAAAGTGGACGTACCTTACTAGGTATGCTTAGGTAATAAATTTACAAAAAATAATAATTCAACACTTTGCTTTACTAAAGTACTATGCTACTATTATTTGTAAGAGTAATCTTATAGAAAGGAGAATGGATGATATGCAATATCCAATTTGGAAAATAGAAGAAATAAGGCATCAAATAGAAGTAGTGAATGGAAAACAAGCTCCTGATATACTGATAACTAATGCAACATTTTTACATAGCCATTTAAAAAAATGGATTACCGGCAATATTTGGATTGTGAAAGATCGAATTGTTTATACTGGTTCAGAAATGCCGTTCGTTTCTAAAGAAACAGAAGTGTATGACGCTGCTGGTCAAAAGATTGTACCAGGTTATATTGAACCCCATGTGCATCCATTCCAACTATACAACCCGCAAACATTTGCTGACTATGCCGCTCAATTAGGAACAACGACATTTATAGCAGATAATTTAGTCATGTTTTTGATGCTTGAAAATAAGAAAGCGTTTTCAATAATGAATGAACTAAGTGAACTTCCTTTTTCTTTCTATTGGTGGGCTCGTTTTGATTCGCAAACAGAGCTTGAGAATGAAGAGGAATTATTTACACCGAAAACGGTTGGAGAATGGATTGCGCGTCCAGATGTTATTATGGGCGGGGAGTTAACGGGATGGCCTAGACTACTTTCTGGCGATGATCAAATGCTCTATTGGATGCAGCAAGCAAAAACAAACGGGATGAAAATTGAAGGTCATTTTCCTGGGGCTTCCGAACGCACGTTAGCGCGTATGCGTTTATTAGGAGCGGATGGGGATCACGAAGCGATGACTATCGAAGAAGTGGAAAGAAGAATTTTGCATGGGTATGCGGTGACGCTTCGTCATTCATCGATTCGACCCGACTTGCCAATATTACTAAAAGGGATACTTGAGAAAGACTTACAAATTTTTGATCATCTTATGATGACGACAGATGGAGCTACTCCTTCCTTTCATACAGATGGGGTAATGGATAAGTGTATCCAAGTTGCCTTGAAGGCGGGAGTCAATCCGATAGATGCTTATTTGATGGCGTCATTCAATGTAGCGAAGTACTATAATTTATCTAATTTACATGGAGTCATTGCAACGGGAAGATTTGCTACGCTCAATTTCTTGGAAGATGAGTTAAATCCGGTTCCAACAAGTGTTTTATCCAAAGGGGTTTGGTTAAAGCGTAGCGGTGAAAGAGTTCATTCATTAGCACCAACTGATTGGTCGAGTATACCGGATTTAAATTTAGAATTTGATTTGTCCGATGATGATTTTCAATTTTCGATGCCATTTGGAATTGAAATGGTGAATGATGTTATTACGAAGCCTTATTCTATTGCTGTCGATACGACAGATAACGAACTTTCAACTGAACATGATGAAAGTTTTCTATTGCTAATAGATCGTAGTGGTAAGTGGAAAGTTTCAACCCTTATTAAAGGTTTTGCGTCGAATTTAAAAGGATTTGCTTCTTCCTATTCAAGTACAGGGGATATTATATTAATCGGGAAAAATAAAAAGAGCATGCTCCAAGCATTCAATGAAATGAAAAAAATGAATGGCGGAATAGTCATCGTTGAAAACGAAGAAATTGTTTGTACGCTTAAGCTACCTATAGGTGGGATACTGTCGGATAAGCCGATGGAAGCGTTAATAGAAGAGGAATTGTGTTTAAAGAAAGAATTGGCGGCTAGAGGCTTTAAGCACGGGGATGCCATTTACACATTACTATTCTTGCAAGCTACGCATTTACCTTATGTTCGAGTTACACAAAGAGGAATCTTCGATGTCATGAAAAAACAAGTTTTATTTCCAGCTGTCATGCGGTAGGAGGATTTTAGATGTTTAAAAAATGGGGGATTATAAGCCTACTTGGTTTATTTCTTGTTGCTTGTTCCGATGAAAAAGAAGTAGCAGAAGAAGTAGGACTAGTAGAAGAAATTGTAGAGGATGTAGAAGAAGAAGTAATAGAAGAACCTGTTGTTCTCCCTTATGTTGCGCCTTTTACCGGCATTCGTTCAGAAGTAGAACAAACACAGAGGCCAATCATTGTTACGATGAATAATCATCCGCTTGCAAGGCCGCAGTCAGGGATTGCACAGGCGGATATTATTTACGAGATGTTAGCAGAAGGAAATGTGACGAGATTTCTAGCACTTTATCAGAGTGACATGCCTGATGTAGTTGGACCAGTTAGAAGTGCTCGTGATTATTTTGTAGAAGTTGCAAAAGGGCTAGATGCTTTTTACATTGCGCATGGCTATAGTCCAGATGCACAAAAAATGTTAAATGCGAGAGTTGTAGATAATATTAATGGTATGCAATATGATGGTATACTTTTTAAGCGATCCAAAGAGCGTAAAGCACCTCATAACTCGTATATTTCCAAAGAAAATATATTTGCTGGGGCAGAAAAAGTTGGAGCATCGATGGAAATCCATAAAATTCCTTCCCTTTCATTTTATGATTCGGCAGAAGGAGCGAAAATTGGAAATCCAGTATCTACTATAAGCATCCAGTATGGATCAGGAGCAAGTTTTCAAAATCAATATACATATATTCCGGAAAGTGGTTTATATGAACGTAAAACTGGCGGAGATATAACAATCGATAAGGAATCAACAAAACCCGTAGAGATTGCAAATGTAATATTCATGGAAATACCGCATAAAACGATTGATAATGCAGGGCGCAGGCAGTTAACTTTGACTGCTGGTGGAAAAGCGTATCTTTTTCAAGCAGGGACTATGAAAATAATCGAATGGGAAAACATAGATGGTATTCTTATACCAATGGAAAATGGTGTTCCAGCCAAATTAGTGCCAGGTAAATCATGGATTAGTTTTGTGCCAACCAATCCGGGACTAGAAAATATGGTAAACTATTTACCTTGATAAGATGCGACAAGGAGGGGAATGATACAATATGCAAATTGAAAAAATAAAAGGACATCAAACGGAGCAATTATTTAAAGCCGTTCTAGAGCTAAACAATATAGAAGAGTGTTATAAATTTTTTGATGATTTATGTACAATAAGTGAAATTCAATCACTTGCTCAGCGTTTCGAGGTTGCGCATTTACTTCGTTTGAAAAAAACATACGAAACGATTAAAAAGGAAACTGGAGCAAGTACAGCGACTATTTCACGTGTAAGACGTGCGTATGATTACGGTAATGATTATTATGATGAAATTCTTGGACGACTATATCCAGAAGAGTTGTCGGTGCAACAGTCAAAAGAATAATCTTAAACTAACTATAACTAACCACTGAACAGAAGCCTCTGTTCAGTTTTTTTGTTATAATGAAGAGTGCTTAACTAACTTAATGTAGGTGAAGAAATGGATTATAAAGAATGGCGCCATATATTTAAATTGGACCCGGCAAAGGAAATAGATGCAGATGCTTTAGAAAAGGTTTGTGAATCTGGAACCGATGCTATTATAATTGGAGGTTCGGACGGGGTAACACTCGATAATGTGATTGATCTGTTAATGCGCATTAGAAGATATGCTGTTCCTGTTGCTTTAGAAGTATCGACAATAGAATCGATTACTCCTGGCTTTGATTTTTATTTTATTCCAAGTGTCTTAAATAGCCAAGAGACAAAATGGGTGAAGGATTTACACCACATAGCTACAAAGGAATTTGGAGAAGTGATGAATTGGGATGAAATTATTCCGGAAGGGTATTGTATTTTAAATCCCGATTGTAAAGCTGCCAAGTTAACGAATGCTAAACAACCAGAAACAGAGGAAGATATTATCGCCTATGCACAAATGGTCGAGCATTTGTTTAAATTCCCTATTTTTTATATGGAATACAGCGGTATGTACGGCGATGTGGAAGTCGTCAAAAAGGTAAAGGCAGGTCTTCAAAATACGAGACTTTATTATGGTGGGGGTATAAAAAACGCTAGCCAAGCACGTGAGATGGCCGCATATGCAGACACAATTATCGTTGGCAATCAAGTTTATGAAAATCTTGCAGAAGCACTAAAAACAGTACAAGCTATTAAGCAGTAGTTGAATATAAATGAGATGAATTATATAATAGGAACAAATGTTCTCGAAAGGAAGTGCATGATGGAACTCATAGGAAAAAACCTACTAAACGGCATGAATAAAGAGCAGGAAAAAGCCGTTAAGACAACAGAAGGTCCTCTACTTATTATGGCGGGAGCAGGATCCGGAAAAACAAGAGTATTAACCCATCGAATTGCGTATTTGATCGTGGAAAAAGAAGTATACCCTTCGAAAATACTTGCCATCACATTTACGAATAAGGCAGCTCGTGAAATGMGTGAAAGGATCGATGGTATTTTAGGAGCTGGAACAGGTGAGCGTATGTGGGTATCCACTTTTCACTCGATGTGTGTTCGAATATTAAGAAGAGATATAGATCGTATTGGGTATTCAAAAAACTTCTCTATTCTAGATACGACTGATCAGTTAACGGTTATAAAAAATATTTTAAAAGAACAAAATATTGACCCGAAAAAGTATGATCCACGTTCGATGTTAAATGCGATTAGTAGTGCAAAAAATATTTGTATAGATGCGGATACGTTTAAAGCACAGATGAACGAGATGAATCCATTTGAAAAAACGGTAGCAGAAGTTTATACAGGATATGAAAAGCGTTTAAGAAAGAACCAATCCCTCGATTTTGATGATTTGATCATGACAACTGTAACACTATTTAAACGAGTACCTGAAGTGTTAGAGTTCTACCAAAACAAATTCCAATACATTCATGTCGATGAGTATCAGGATACCAATAAATCCCAGTATGAATTAGTGCAGATGCTTGCACATAAATTCAAAAATATTTGTGTCGTTGGTGACTCGGATCAATCCATCTATCGTTGGCGCGGAGCGGATATTCAAAACATTTTATCGTTCGAAAAAGACTATCCGAATGCTACAACGATTATGCTCGAGCAAAATTATCGTTCTTCTCAGCGCATCTTACAAGCTGCAAATGACGTCATTGGTAATAACACGAGTAGATACCCGAAAGTATTGCGAACGGAAAATAGTGAAGGGGAAAAAATTCAGCTATTTCGTGCTTTTAATGAACAACAAGAAGCGCAGTTCGTCGTGCAATCGATTCAAGAAATGATGGAAAATGAAAACCGCACGCTCGATGATTTTGCTGTGTTATATCGCACCAATGCCCAATCTCGAGTGATGGAGGAAGTACTTGTAAAATCCAATATGGCCTATACAATTGTCGGCGGAACAAAGTTCTATGATCGTAAAGAGATTAAAGACTTACTGGCCTACCTTCGTTTAATTGCTAATAACGATGATGATTTATCACTTGCTCGTATTATTAATGAGCCAAAACGTAACATTGGAGCAACCTCTTTTGAACGTATGGCTATGTATGCCTTGGAACAAGATCGTTCAATTCTGGATGCATTACATGAAGTTGACTTTATGGGGTTACCAGCAAGAGCAGTAAACTCAGTTGTTGGGTTTCATGGACTAATTCAAAACTTTACACAAATGCAAGAGTTTTTATCGGTAACAGAAATTGTCGAGCAAGTGCTAGAAAAAACTGGTTATAAAACAATGTTAAAAAACGAAAAAACGATTGAAGCGGAAAGTCGTTTAGAAAATATTGAAGAGTTTTTATCAGTAACGAAGGCTTTTGAAGAAAAAAGTGACGATAAATCATTAGTGGCATTTTTAACTGATTTAGCACTTATATCAGATATCGACAAGCTTGATGAAGAGGAAGATACGTCACAAGGTAATATTATTTTAATGACGATGCATGCCGCTAAAGGGCTTGAGTTTCCTGTCGTATTTATCATTGGTGTGGAAGAAAATATCTTCCCTCACTCACGTTCTATTGGGGATGACGACGAAATGGAAGAAGAACGCCGTTTAATGTATGTGGGTGTCACTCGAGCGGAGGAACGATTGTTTATTACTTGTGCGCAGTCTCGTACTATTTTTGGACGAGGCAGTTTTAACAGTCCTTCCCGTTTCATAGCTGAAATTTCCGATGATATTATAGAAGTCGTTGGAGGACGAAGTGGAAGTAAAAGAAGTTCCTCACCTACTTCCAAGGAAATCCCGCAAGCTAAAAAGTCTGTTGTTGTTCGCCCAGCCTATAAACAATCCGGCGGAGACAAGATGGGCTGGCAAGTAGGAGATAAAGCGGTGCATAAAAAGTGGGGCGAAGGTATGGTTGTTAGCGTTCGAGGAAATGGTGAAGATACAGAACTAGATATCGCATTCCCAAGTCCAACAGGTATCAAACGCTTACTAGCAAAATTTGCACCAATCGAAAAAGGATAATTCACTTAGTGGAGGAAAGCCCCATGGATAAATTAGAAGAAAGAGTAAAAGAGCTTCACAAGCTTTTATACGATTATGGATATGCCTATTACGTATTAGACGATCCAATTGTTCCAGATGCTGTGTATGATCAATATTTGAACGAATTAATCGCATTAGAAGAACAAAATCCGAATTTAATATTACCGGACTCGCCAACCCAACGTGTAGGAGCAGTTGTTAGTGAAGGATTTAAAAAAGTTACGCATACTAACCCAATGCTTAGTCTTTCCAATGCATTTAACGAAGCAGATTTACGTGATTTTGATCGACGTATACAAGGCATTATCGATGAAACTCCTACGTACGTATGTGAACTGAAAATTGACGGACTTGCGGTTTCGCTTCTTTATGAAGAGGGACGTTTAGTAAGGGGCGCAACACGTGGAGACGGCACAACTGGAGAAGATATTACAAGTAATATAAAAACAATTCGTTCCATTCCACTTCGTTTAAAAGATAATGTTACGCTCGAAGCAAGAGGGGAGGCATATATGCCAAAGCCTTCTTTTGTGAAGCTAAATGAAGAACGGAAGATGCGTGGGGAAGAACTTCTAGCCAATCCACGAAATGCTGCAGCTGGATCACTCCGCCAGCTAGACCCTAAAATGGCCGCAAGTAGAAATCTATCCATGTTCGTATATGGCATGGGTGGGGATGGTGAAGAACAGAATATTGAACAACATTCTGAGGCACTGAAATTTATGAAAGCACAAGGCCTGCCAACGAATAAAGAAACAAAAGAATGTGCTTCTATCGAGGAAGTGCTTGTATTTGTCGAGGAATGGACTGCAAAAAGAAATGACCTACCTTATGAAATCGATGGTATCGTTATAAAAGTAAATGAATACGCACAACAAGAGGAATTAGGATTTACAGCAAAAAGCCCGCGCTTTGCTATTGCCTATAAATTTCCTGCAGAAGAAGTTGTCACAACGATTATTGACGTCGACTTAACGGTTGGTCGAACTGGAGTCGTAACACCTACTGCCATCCTAGAGCCAGCAGTCGTTGCAGGATCAACGGTTCAACGGGCTACGCTTCATAATGAAGACCTAATTCGTGAAAAAGATATCCGTATCGGTGACCGCGTCATCATTCGAAAAGCGGGAGATATAATCCCTGAAGTAGTATCCGTCATTTTGGAAGAAAGAAACGGTACTGAAATCCCATATGAAATGCCGACGCATTGCCCAGTTTGTGATAGCGATCTTATAAGAATTGAAGAGGAAGTAGCATTACGCTGTGTGAACCCACAATGCCCTGCGCAAATTCAAGAAGGTATTTACCATTTTGCATCTCGCAACGCGATGAACATAGAAGGTCTTGGTGAAAAAGTGGTGGAGCAGTTATTTAGAGAACAGCTCATTCGGGACGTTTCTGATTTATATAAATTGACGATAGAAGATTTAGTTCAATTAGAAAGAATGGGACAAAAATCGGCAACAAACTTAGTAGCAGCAATCGAAGCATCTAAAACGAATTCGATGGAACGAGTATTATTTGGACTTGGTATTCGTCATATTGGAGAAAAAGCTGCGAAGATACTAGCAGAAACATTCCATCATTTCGATACACTGATGAATGCTACAAGAGAAGAGTTAACCGCAATCTTTGAAATCGGTGATAAGATGGCGGATTCACTTGTTACTTATTTCGAGCAAGAAGAAGTGCAACAGCTAATGGTAAGACTAAAGGAAGCGGGATTAGCACTCCGATATACTGGTAAAATTGTAGATATGTCCTTACTAGAAGATAGTCCATTTGCGAACAAAACAATTGTACTCACTGGAAAACTGTTGCAGTTGACTCGTCCAGAGGCAAAAGAAAAAATTGAAGCACTTGGTGGCAAGGTCGCAGGTAGTGTAAGTAAAAAAACAGATTTGGTCATTGCGGGCGAAGAGGCAGGATCTAAGCTTGAAAAAGCGACAAGTCTTGGCATTGAAGTTTGGGATGAACAAAAACTATTAGATCATTTAGCGGATTAAAAGGAGTTCAAAACATGAACAAAAAAATAATAGGCATAACGATCCTAGTGATATTGCTAATCGTTTCTGGATGTACTCCTTCTCCGAATACTCAAACCGAGGTTATTCAAAATACGGAAGAGGAAGCTACGAAAACAGTAGTTATTCCAAGTTTGCAATTGGATGAAACATACTACCGCACTATTTTGCCTTATGAAGAAAGCGCTAGTAGAGGATTTGTTGTCTCGAATATGGCAACAAAATACGATGTGAAAGAAGTAGAAACAGGACTTCTTCGCATTTCGCAAAATGAATTCTCTCCCGATAAATATTTATTCCAAGAGGGGCAGTATTTAAGCGTGAACACTTTAAAAGACTGGCTAGATAGAAGCAGTAAAACAAAGGGTGGTTTAAATCCAAGTGATGAAGGGCTTACTGGAGAAGAGAAAGCAAAAAATGCTCCCGTTTACATCACTCATATTGTAGAGCAAAACTATTTGATAAAAGAAGAGAATACAGTGAAGCTTGCAGGAATATCTGTAGGACTTGCCTTAAATTCGATTTATTATTATCAAAAAGAAGCGTACGGGGCAACTTATGAAGAAAAGTTAACCCAAGCGCAGATCGAAGAAAATGGGAAGAGGATTGCAGAAGAAGTAGTGAATCGTATGCGCCAAATGGATGGATTAGCCGATATACCAATTGTTGTAGGCCTTTTTAAACAAAATAGTAGAAATGCGGTTGTCCCTGGCACCTATTTTACTTACAGTACGGCTCCTGCTGGAAAAAACGTTTCGGATTGGAAACCAATCGATGAAGAATATATTCTATTTCCTACGGCAGAATCGGAAGAAAAGTATCGTGATTTAGATACGATTTTCCGCAACTTTAAACAAGATGTAGAAACGTATTTTTCAAATTATACAGGAGTAATCGGAACTGGTTATTTTAAAGACAAGCAACTGCAAAAATGGACGATTACCATTCCTATTCAGTTTTATGGCACTTCTGAGGTGATTGGTTTTACACAACATCTTGCAGGACTAGTGAAAAACCATTTTAATTCTTCGATGAATGTTGAAGTTCAAGTAAACTCATTGAATGGGACAGAAGCATTACTCATTAAGAAACCTGGGGAAGAGGAACCATTTGTCCATATTTACGCACAATAAATTATAAACTGTGTCACTCTGTTCAACCAGAGTGAAAAATGGTATGATATTGCCTATGGTTATTGAATTCGGAGGTGTGAAAAATGGCGGAATTATCAAAAGAAGAAGTGAAGCATGTTGCACATCTAGCACGTCTTGCAATTACGGAAGAAGAAGCGGAAAAGTTTGCGCTTCAACTAGGTGCAATTACAGAATTTGCTGAGCAATTAAAAGAGTTGGACACGACAAATGTAGAACCAACGACACATGTACTACCTTTAGTAAATGTACTACGTGAAGACGTAGCATCTAAAGGACTCGACCGTGAGACAATGATGTTAAATGTAAAAGAACAAGAAGCAGGTCAAGTAAAAGTACCAGCTATTATGGATTAATCCTTGTAAGGAGGGAAACTAATGACGTTATTTGAACGTTCTGCGAAAGAACTACAAGAACTTGTACATAGCAAAGAAGTTTCGATTGCAGATTTGACAAAAGAAGCTTTTGAACGTGTAGAAAAACTAGATGGCGATGTAGAAGCTTTCTTAGCATTAAACAAAGAACAAGCAACAGCAACAGCTGCAAAATTAGATCAAGTACCTTTTGAAGAACGTGGACCTTTATTTGGTTTACCAATCGGAGTGAAGGACAATATCGTTACAGAAGGATTAGAAACAACTTGTGCTAGTAAAATACTTAAAGGGTTCAACCCAATTTATGATGCTACTGTTGTGAAGAAGTTACGCGAAGCAGGAATGGTTACAATTGGAAAGTTAAACATGGATGAATTTGCAATGGGTTCTTCCAATGAAAACTCGGCATATAAAACAACGAAAAACCCATGGTCTTTAGATAGAGTACCAGGAGGTTCTTCGGGTGCATCCGCAGCGGCAGTAGCTGCAGGAGAAGTACCATTTTCACTAGGTTCTGATACTGGTGGTTCTATCCGTCAACCAGCTGCTTATTGTGGTGTCGTTGGGATGAAGCCTACATATGGACGAGTATCTCGTTCTGGACTAGTTGCATTTGCTTCTTCTTTAGACCAAATTGGTCCGATTACACGTAATGTAGAGGACAATGCTTTACTATTGGAAGCAATTTCAGGAGTAGATCCACTAGACTCTACTTCAGCGGATGTAGAAGTACCAAACTTTGCAGCTGCTTTAACTGGTGATATTAAAGGTTTACGTATCGCTGTTCCTAAAGAATATTTAGGAGAAGGAGTTGGCGAAGCAGCTCGTGCGTCTGTTATGGAAGCATTGAAAGTATTAGAATCACTTGGCGCAACTTGGGAAGAGGTTTCATTGCCACATTCTAAATATGCTTTAGCGACATATTATATCCTTTCTTCTTCTGAAGCGTCTTCTAATCTTTCACGTTTCGATGGAATTCGTTATGGTTTCCGTGCAGAAAACGTAGAAAATTTAATGGATCTCTATAAAGAAACACGTGCACAAGGATTTGGAGACGAAGTAAAACGTCGTATTATGCTTGGGACGTATTCGTTAAGTGCTGGAACTTACGATGCTTATTATAAAAAAGCACAACAAGTTCGTACATTGATCAAAGAAGATTATGATAAAGTGTTAGCTGATTATGATGTAATTATTGGACCTACTGCACCGACACCAGCATTTAAAATTGGGGAAATTGTAGAAGATCCATTAACAATGTATGCAAACGATATTTTAACGATTCCGATTAACTTAGCAGGTGTACCAGCGATCTCCATTCCATGTGGATTCGAAGAGGGAATGCCGCTAGGATTACAAATTATCGGAAATTATTTTGATGAGTCAACAATTTATCGTGTAGCTCATGCATATGAGCAAGCGACAGATTTCCATATACAAACTCCTCAAATTTGGGAGGGAAAATAAGATGAACTTTGAAACAGTTATTGGTTTAGAAGTACACGTAGAGCTTAAAACAAACTCTAAAATCTTCTCTGCAGCACCGAATCACTTTGGCGCTGAACCAAATACAAATACTACAGTAATTGATCTTGGTTATCCTGGAGTGCTACCTGTAGTAAACAAAAGTGTAGTAGATTACGCTATGCGTGCAGCGCTAGCGTTAAATATGGAAATTGAACAACATACAAAGTTCGACCGTAAAAACTATTTCTATCCAGATAATCCGAAAGCGTATCAAATCTCACAATTCGATAAGCCAATTKGTAAAAATGGTTGGGTTGAAATTGAAGTTAACGGAGAGACAAAACGGATCGGTATTACACGCCTTCATATGGAAGAAGATGCGGGTAAACTATCACATGCGGATGGATATTCTTTAGTCGACTTTAACCGTCAAGGGACTCCATTGGTGGAGATTGTATCAGAACCTGATATTCGCACTCCTGAGGAAGCATATGCTTATCTTGAAAAAGTAAAATCGATTATCCAATATACAGGTGTTTCTGACTGTAAAATGGAAGAAGGTTCACTACGTTGTGATGCGAACATTTCATTACGTCCATACGGTCAGGAAGAATTCGGTACAAAAGCAGAGTTAAAAAACTTGAACTCTTTCAGCTTCGTGCGTAAAGGACTAGAGCATGAAGAAATTCGCCAAGCGGAAGTACTTTCTTCAGGCGGAATAATTGAGCAAGAAACTCGTCGTTTTGATGAGAAAACAGGCAAAACAATTCTAATGCGTGTTAAAGAAGGAACAGATGACTATCGCTATTTCCCGGAACCGGATTTAGTAGACATCGTGATTGATGATGCGTGGTTAGAACGTGTCCGTGCAGAAATTCCGGAACTTCCAGATGCTCGTAAAAAACGTTATATAGAAGAACTTGGACTTCCAGCCTATGATGCAATGGTATTAACGTTAACAAAAGAAATGTCCGATTTCTTTGAAGAAACAATTGCCCTAGGAGCAGATGCGAAGCTTGCTTCAAACTGGTTAATGGGTGAAGTTTCTGCATACTTAAATGCAGATCAAAAAGAACTAAAAGACATTCAACTGACACCATCTAATCTTGCTGGCATGATCAAGCTAATTTCCGATGGCACGATTTCATCGAAAATCGCGAAAAAAGTATTTAAAGAACTTGCGGATAACGGTGGAGATGCTGCAGAAGTGGTAAAAGCAAAAGGCTTAGTACAAATTTCAGACGAAGGCGCTCTTCGTGAAATCGTAACCGCAACACTTGATGCAAACCCACAATCGATCGAAGACTTTAAAAACGGGAAAGACCGTGCAATCGGCTTCTTAGTCGGTCAAATTATGAAAGCAACAAAAGGACAAGCTAACCCACCACTTGTTAATAAAATCTTAAACGAAGAAATCATAAAAAGATAAATCACTAAAAGGATGACTCCAATGAGTCATCCTTTTAGTATGGAGAAATATTGGAAAAGGAAACTAGGCTTGTGAAGAACACAACAAGTCCAGTCTTAGTCCTTTTATCATCCAGTAAAAACTTGTTCATAAGGATAACGATATTTTTTCTTTTTTGGTTTGGTTAATATAAAAAATAAGGTAAGCGGTCCGATCCGTCCAAGAAACATCACGATACAAATGAGAACTTCTCCAACGCCACTTAGTTGATTGGTGATACCCATCGACAATCCAACTGTTCCAAATGCTGAAAATACCTCGAATACTAATGGTAGTAATGGTAGCTTTTCACTGATTGTTAAGGCAAATGTAAATAAAAACACAATCGTCAAACTAACGGTAGAAACGGCTAACGAACGAATAACCGCCTCTTTACGGATAGTTCTACCAAATAACTCAGGTTCTTCCTGAGAACGAAAGAAAGCTAGGGTGGCTAAAAAAATGACGATAAACGTTGTTAACTTAATACCAGAAGCAGTAGATGCACTACCGCCGCCAACAAACATTAGGAACATAGTAAACAGTAAAGAAGGGTCCTCCATCTGCCCATAATCGATCATATTGAATCCCGCCGTACGAGGAGTAACAGCATTAAAATAAGAAGTAAACAGTTTTTCCAATAATCCCATTCTACCGATTGTTTCATCATTATTAAATTCCAACAAGAAGAAAATGATAGTAGCAAATATATTCATCCCAATCGTACCTATGATCATCATTTTTGTATGAAGTGACCAAGAACGAAATTCTTTTTTTTGGATAATATCCATCACAACTACAAATCCAAGCCCCCCAATGATAAATAAGCTAGATAGTATGAAATTCACTATAGGGTCATAAGTAAAGCTCATTAAATTATCCGAAAACAATGAAAACCCTGCATTATTAAAAGCAGAAACCACATAAAATAAACTATAATAAAAAGAGTCGCCTAATCCGTATGATGGAATCCAATGAAGTGTGAGTAAAATAATAGCGACAGCCTCAACTGATAATACAAAAACTAAAATTAGCTTTGTCAGTTTCACAATCCCACCGATAGATTGTTGGCTAAACGATTCTTGTAAATAGATTCTGTTTTGCAAGCCTATTTTTTTGCCAAGTAAAATGAGTATTGCTACTGCAAATGTCATTAATCCTATTCCACCACATTGAATTAAAAACAACAAAACTAGCTCTCCAAATAAGGTCAATGTTGTGCCGGGGTCAAAAACACTAAGTCCAGTAACAGTCGTTGCGGAAGTAGCAACAAACAGAGCGTCAACCCATGAAATAGTAGTGGTAGTGGAAAATGGAAGCTTCAACAAGATTGTTCCTATTACTATTAAACATAAAAAACTACTAGCAATTAATAGTGGAGGAGAAAAAGAGAACCACTTTTTTTTATGTTTTAACATGACAGCACTTCCTTAATTTATGAATAAAATAATTCATACTGTATGCCATTTTTTCTCCAAAGTCAATTATTGTTTTAACCTAAATATGCTAACCAACTTATTTGTATTAGCCATGACAACGAAGTATACTAAAGTAAAAAGGGGGTCATTTCGAATGCCTACAGAACAACAATACTTTGAAAATGCAAAACCACTTACTCAATATATGGATGATATGACGACGAAAAAAGAAGAGTCAATTAGCATTTATGATCAATTCGAAGTTCCTGCGGATGATGAATTTATCGAATTATTAAAAGAAAAAGCACCACATGTACTTGCTATTACAGAAGACTGGTGTGGAGATGCTATGATGAATAATGCAATAGTGCGTAGAATTGCGGAGGCGGCTAGCCTTGAAGTACGTGCAGTATATCGAGATGAAAACCTTGACTTGATGGACCAATATTTAACGAATGGTGGACGCTCGATTCCTGTTTATTTATTGTTAAATAGAGACGGGGAAGTTATTTCTAAATGGGGACCTCGTGCAGAAAAAGTGCAACAGTTTGTCATGGAAGGTAGATCAAAATTCCCAGATAAGGAAGATCCGACTTTCGAAGAAGTACAAAAAGCATTCTATGCTCAAATGAGCAAAGAGTTTACAGATAACAAAGACTTCCATTTAGCAGTTTATGAAGACATACGTAATAACTGGTTACAAGCACTTCAAAAATAAATGCTTACGAATAAAAGAACGGGGCCGGCATAAGTCGGCTCTTTTAGTAATGGAGTGAAACCTTTTCTTCAGAAAAGAAGTCTTTATGACTAGTAAGAATTGTGAAGCAGAGAGGAAAAAATTATGAAACGTGCACGAATCATCTATAATCCTACTTCAGGGAGAGAAATTTTCAAGAAAAACTTGCCCGAGGTATTAGAATCTTTAGAAATCGCAGGATATGAAACGTCTTGCCATGCAACTACCGGGGAAGGTGACGCAACTTCTGCTGCGAAAAAAGCAGTAGAAAATGGTTTCGACCTAATCGTTGCAGCTGGCGGAGATGGAACACTAAACGAAGTAGTAGCCGGTGTAAGTGAATTTGAAGAACGTCCTAAAATTGGGCTTATTCCAATGGGGACAACGAATGATTTTGCAAGGGCTTTGCATATACCGAGGGATATACAAAAAGCAGTGGAAATCATTGTAAAAGGTGATACGATTCCTGTGGATGTTGGTCTTGTGAATAATGAACGATACTTTATAAATATTGCTGGTGGTGGACGGATTACCGAGCTCACATATGAAGTTCCAAGTAAGCTCAAAACAGTGCTTGGACAACTGGCGTATTATTTAAAAGGGATCGAAATGCTTCCGTCGATTAATGCGACAAAAGTTCGAATAGAGTATGATGATGAAGTATTCGATGATGAAGCCATGATGTTTTTAGTTGGACTGACGAATTCGGTTGGTGGATTTGAAAAACTTGCTCCGAGCTCAAGTATTAATGATGGGAAATTCTCTTTATTAATTTTGAAAAAAGTGAATATGGCTGAGTTTATCCGCTTAGCATCGCTTGCAATTCGTGGGGAACATCTAGAAGATCCACATGTTATTTACAAAAAGGCAAGACATATAAAAGTGACTTCAGACGAAAAAGTGCTTCTTAATTTAGATGGAGAATACGGTGGTAACATTCCCGCTACATTCCAAAATTTATATAGACATATAGAGGTTTTTGTCCCAATTGATGAAATTAGGGAAGAGGACAGACCTTAAAAATCGAACCCAGCATTCTTACATGATTGCTGGTTTTTTTATTTTTCCTCGCATAATGTTAAACAATCTGTTTTCCGGGTAACATATAAGAAAGGGAGGAAAGTACATGTACAAAAAGCAAGAAAAGTATTTAATGTGGCTTGCATTTATCGTTGCGGGAGTTATGCTGCTTTCCATTATTGGGAGAATGTTCGGGAGCTAAGGAGGGAAAGGAATGGGAAACGAGGAAGCCGTATTTTATAGTCGAGTATTAACCGAGCTGACTTTATCTTTTCATATAATTTACGCAACTATTGGTGTCGGTGTTCCACTTATGATTATGATTGCTCAGTGGGTAGGGATTAAAAAGAATGATGAGCATTACATATTACTGGCTAGACGGTGGGCAAGGGGATTTGTTATAACAGTTGCAGTTGGTGTTGTAACAGGAACCGCTATCGGAATGCAGTTATCCTTACTTTGGCCAAATTTTATGCAATTGGCGGGGAATGTTATTGCACTACCTTTATTCATGGAGACATTTGCATTCTTTTTTGAAGCAATTTTTCTTGGGATATACTTGTACACATGGGATCGTTTTGAGAACCAGAAAAAGCATTTATTATTACTTATTCCGGTAGCAATTGGGGCATCCGCATCGGCTGTATTTATAACGATTGTAAATGCATTTATGAATGCTCCCCAAGGGTTTGATGTAGTGAATGGGGAGCTAGTAAATATTAGTCCATTGGTTGCCATGTTTAACCCGGCCATGCCTACGAAAGTGGCGCATGTAGTTGTAACCGCTTATATGACTGCGGCCTTTGTATTGGCGGCAATAGCAGCATTCCGGTTATTAAAAGGCTCCAATCATGTATATCATAAAAAGGCTCTCTTTTTAACTATGAAAGTAGGGCTTGTATTTTCTATTGCTGCAGCGATAATTGGAGATTTCTCTGGAAAATATTTAGCGGAGTACCAGCCGGAAAAGTTGGCAGCTGCTGAATGGCATTTTGAAACAGAAGGAAATGCGCCGCTAATAATGTATGGAGTGTTAGAGGACGGAGAAGTGAAATATGCAATTAAAATTCCATTTGCTTTAAGTATTTTGGCGCATTCGAATCCAGCAGCAGAAGTTATTGGTCTTGACCAGTTTCCGGAAGATGAAATTCCACCATTATATATTCATTACTTGTTCGATATTATGGTGACAATTGGCGTGTGGATGACCTTGCTCTCTGCAGCGTATTGGTTAGGCACACAAATGAAATGGAAGCTTGTAGAATCTAAACTGTTCCGCTGGTTAATCGTTTTAGGCGGTCCGCTTACAATATTAGCAATCGAAGCAGGGTGGTGGCTTGCAGAAGTTGGGAGACAGCCGTGGATATTGAGAGGGCTAATGCGAGTGAAAGATGCAGCAACTACAAGCGAGCATGTCGATATGATGCTTATTTTATTCTCCCTATTATATTTAGTACTTGGAATCGGAAGTATAGTCGTATTAACGCGGATGTTCAGAAGAAATCCAGTGGAAAAAGAATTGGCTGATCGTCGCGCTGATAAGGGGGCGGATATCTTATGACTTTAGAGATTATCGGAATCACAGTACTCTGGATATTTTTATTTGGATATTTAATCGTTGCGTCAATTGACTTTGGAGCGGGTTTTTTTAATGCCTATAGCCTACTGACAGGAAAACAGCATATTTTGACCAATGTGATTCAACGTTATTTATCCCCAGTTTGGGAAGTAACGAATGTGTTTCTCGTATTTTTCTTTGTAGGAGTCATAGGGTTTTTCCCGAAAACGGCGTTTTACTATGGCACAACACTTTTAGTGCCAGCGAGTATTGCTTTAACATTGCTCGCTATTCGTGGATCTTACTATGCCTTTGAAACGTATGGCTCAAGAGGACATAAAGGATATTCCTTTATGTACGGATTAGCTGGATTGTTTATTCCGGCAGCGTTATCGATTGTGCTAACGATCTCTGAGGGTGGGTTTATAGAAATGGTGAATGGTTTTCCTTCACTCGACTATTATGCCCTTTTTACTAGCCCTTTAACTTGGTCTATTGTTGTGCTAAGTCTTTCCGCAGTTCTGTATATTTCTGCCGTATTTTTAACATGGTATGCCAATAAAGCAGGGGATCCAGATGCGACCAAGTTAATGAGAAAATACGCCCTTATTTGGGCATTTCCAACCATTATTGCTGCCGCTGGGATTATAGTCGAACTACGCTCGCATAACCCAGAGCATTACGCTAATATGATAGACATTTGGTGGGCCTTTGGTTTGTCATTTTTATTATTTCTAGGGACGGTTTGGCTATTAGTCCAAAAAAGAAGTTATGGATTTGCGTTTGGACTTATGGGAGGGCAATTTCTCATCGCGTTTTTTGCGTACGGCTTTGCGCATCGACCGTATTTGCTATATCCATATTTAACGATTTACGATAGTTTTACGAACGAAGCAATGGCAATCGCGCTCATTATTGCATTCATCGCTGGTCTTGCATTATTAATACCATCGCTGTATTTATTGTTACGTTTGTTTTTATTTAACAAAGACTATGTTCGTGGTAAAAAAGATAATCATGCCTAAGGAGGAGCAATATGACGGACTTTTTAATCTTTTATGCACCTTTTATTGTTTTGATACTAGCAATTGTAGTGGCATTTTGGGCAGCTTCGAAAGATGGAGCGGTTAGGGATAAATGAACCTCGGAAATCCGAGGTTCTTTTTTAGTATGTGGTAAAATAGAAATTATAATGTTAGAAGAAGGACGGGGACGAGAATGAGATATGATGTTTTAATATTCGATTTAGATGATACATTGCTTGATTTTGGAATGACAGAGAAGCATGCACTCCACAATCTATTTATGGAATATGGTTTACCAAATGGTGTGAAAGATTATCTTCCTAGCTATAAAGCGATTAGTAAAGTACTATGGGATGATTTGGAACATGGCCGCACCAATTTAGCTGAGTTAAAAGTAGAGCGATTTAAACGTTTATTTTTAGAGCAAGCATTGGATATAAATGCAGAAATCTTTGGCCATCAATACATTGAGCATTTAGGAAAAGAAGTACATATGATTGAAGGCGTAGAAGAAATGTTTGCGAATCTTTCAGGTTGTAGATTTGCAGTATTAACAAATGGTTTTACAATTGCGCAACATGCAAGAATAGGTGGCTCATCGTTAAAAGATTTATTTGAGGAAGTCATTACTTCCCAGGAAGTTGGTTTTCAAAAGCCGCAAGCAGAAGTTTTTGAGTATGCAATGGATAAACTTCAAATATCTAGCAAGTCTCGTGTGTTGATGATTGGTGATTCCCTTTCTTCCGATATTCAAGGTGGCAATAATTTTGGCATCGATACTTGCTGGTTTAATCCGCATTTGAAAAAGAATGTGACAGCAATCCAACCAACTTTTGAAATTCAAACATGGAATCAGTTAGTGGAAATCGTAAAGAAGCAAGTCCAATATAAGTGAGTTAACATACATTATTTTTGTTATGTGAAAATAAATTTGGTATGATTTCCTCAGGCACATATATTGAAGGAGCACTAACCTATGAATCCGGAACAACTAGAGCAGTTTAAGCAAATGAGAAAAAACATGACACGCCTAATGCTAATGTATAAATTTGCATTAGCCGAACTTGAAACAAAGATTGAGATACTTCAAGAAGAATTTTTAATGATTCATGAATATAATCCGATAGAACATACTAGTTCCAGGTTAAAATCCCCTGAAAGTATTATGAAAAAGCTTGGTAGAAAAGGAAAAGAAATTTCGGTTAATAGCATACGAGAAAATGTAAAGGATATTGCGGGGCTCCGTATTACTTGTTCGTTTATCTCGGATATCTATCAAATTTATGAAATGCTACAAAACCAAAGTGATCTCAAAATAGTAAATGTAAAAGACTATATCCAAAATCCGAAAAATAATGGGTATAAAAGTTTACATTTACTAATTGAAATTCCTGTTTTTATGTCTGATAGTAAGGAAATTGTGACGGTAGAAGTCCAAATTCGTACTATAGCGATGGATTTTTGGGCAAGCTTAGAACATAAAATTTTTTATAAATATGATCAGTTCGTGCCGGAAAGATTATTAAAAGAACTAAAAGAAGCGGCCGACTCGGCATACGCACTTGATCAAAAGATGGAACGCCTGCATAACGAGATTAAAATTATTAAAGATGAAAATAAAATAGAAACAATCGATGAACTTACGAAGCTAATCGTTAAAAACCAACAACTAACTATTCCAGCAGCTTTTTTGGGCATGTTAGATAGCGAGTAAAAAAATGAGAAAGTACTCAAAACAGACGTCATAATGGCGTCTGTTTTTAGATTAAGCAGGAAAGTATCCTAGTCACCCAAAAAGTCTCACATTTTTGGTATAATAAATCAATCAAAACAGGAACGGAGATATAAAGTGAATACACCAGTAACTAAAAATGATCGACTAACAGTTCATATAGAAGATTTGACGCATGATGGAGCAGGAGTAGCAAAAGTCGATGGATACCCGCTATTTATACAGGGCGGATTGCCAAATGAAACCGCAGAAGTTCATGTGTTAAAAACATTAAAAAACTATGGCTTCGCAAAATTAACGAATATCGTAGAGCCTTCGCCATTTCGCGTAGACGCGCCATGTCCAGTATTTGGAGAATGCGGTGGCTGCCAATTACAGCATCTATCCTATGAGGGACAGCTTGCTTGGAAAGAAAATATGGTTCGAAATGTCATGCAGCGTATTGGGAAAATAGATGCTCCAGTACTTCCAGTTAAAGGAATGGAGAAGCCATGGGAATACCGTAATAAATCCCAAATTCCATTTTCTCTAGAAGACGGACAAGTACTCGCAGGATTTTATCAATCTAAATCTCATCGCATTGCAGATACGAATACTTGCTTAATCCAATCAGATGAATCAGATCGATTAATGCGTGCAGTGAAAGAACATGCTTTAGAACTAGATTTAATCCCTTACAATGAAGAAACGAAAAAAGGGCAGCTACGTCATCTTGTTGTAAGAAAAGGCCGAACAACTGGAGAAGTGATGGTCGTGCTTGTTACAAAGCATGCTAAGTTGTCTAAAAAAGATGCAATCATCGAGTTAATCCGTGAAGTGGAGCCAAATGTTGCTTCCATAGTGCAAAATGTAAACAGTCGCAATACGAATGTTATTTTCGGAGATGAAACAAATGTCGTATGGGGCAAAGCAGTTATCGAAGATTTAATAGGAGACGTGCGTTTTGAAATCTCCGCTAGATCTTTCTATCAAGTAAATCCAGTACAAACAGAAGTACTATATAAACAAGCATTAGATTACGCGCAGCTTTCTGGAAATGAAACAGTAATTGACGCATATTGCGGAATAGGAACCATTTCTTTATTCCTAGCACAACAAGCAAAACAAGTACTAGGTGTAGAAATCGTCCCCCAAGCAATTGAAGATGCAAAACGAAATGCGGAGTTGAATGGATTTTCTAATACTTACTTCGAGGCTGGTCCAGCAGAAGAAGTAATTCCTAAATGGTATAAAGAAGGAAAAAAAGCAGATGTACTAGTAGTCGATCCACCTAGAAAAGGCTGTGACGAAGCATTACTCACAACAATCATTGAACAACGCCCGAAAAGAGTTGTTTATGTGTCTTGTAACCCTGCGACACTTGCCCGTGATTTGCGCATTTTAGAAGACGGCGGGTATAAAACGATGGAAGTGCAGCCGGTTGATATGTTTCCTCAGACGACGCATTGTGAAGCGGTGGCTTGGTTGGAGTTGAAATAAGAATAGGAGGAAAGACATTGAAGTTAATTTCATGGAATATTGATTCACTAAATGCGGCACTAACGAGCGATTCAGCACGTGCTTTATTATCTCAAGCAGTCTTGAATACGATTATTGAAAATAACCCAGAGATTATTGCCATACAAGAAACAAAATTATCGAGTAACGGTCCTACTAAAAAACATTTAGAAATTCTTGGGGATAAGTTTCCCGATTACGAAATCGTTTGGAACAGTTCAGTAGAACCTGCACGGAAGAGTTATGCGGGTACGATGTTTTTATATAAAAATTACCTAACACCTTCCGTCACCTTCCCACGAATTGGAGCACCAAGCACGATGGATGAGGAAGGTCGCATCATCACATTAGAATTTGATCAGTTCTACTTAACACAAGTTTATACACCCAATGCAGGCGATGGTTTGAAGCGTTTAGGAGAACGTCAAATTTGGGATATAAAATATGCTGATTATCTAGAAGGCTTGGATAAAGAGAAGAAGGTTATAGCAACAGGTGATTTTAATGTAGCGCATAAAGAAATCGACTTGGCGCACCCCGAAAATAACCGTCGTTCAGCTGGCTTTACGGATGAGGAACGGCAAGGTTTTACAAATCTTTTAGCAAAAGGATTTACTGATACTTTTCGCTATATTCACGGAGATGTGACAGGTATTTATTCTTGGTGGGCTCAGCGTGCTAAAACAAGTAAAATTAATAATTCTGGCTGGAGAATTGATTACTGGCTAGTGAGTGATCGTATGGCAGATAAAGTACTTAGATCTGAAATGATTGATTCAGGTCCAAGACAAGATCACACGCCATTACTGTTTGAAATAGATTTGTAGTTTATATGGGAACGGGCCACTTGGGTCAATTTTAACAAGTGGCCCAATAAATTAAGTATTCAAGATGAGCAGGAATTGATAACGATTGAAGCACAGCCATTAATCGCAGGTATTTTAGATATTGCATCTATTATGGACCAGTTGTGTCTAACACAGGGACCGAACAAACAATTCAAGGTAAAAAAATTATTCTGCCAAAAATAACAATGTACAAATACAGAGCTATCACTGGAAATCCTATAATAACTGATAATATGGTTACAGCCTTTTTTATTTTTAAATAAGATCTTTTAAAAGATAATATTTGGTAAATGAATAATCCTACTAGGCCACCTAGACCATTTAGTAATAAGTCATCGATATCTGCTATTCCTGTATTTGTTAGAAATTGCATCATTTCTACAAAAAGACTAATAAAGAGTACGATAACCAAATTAACGGCCATTTTTTTGTTAGGTCTGAATAAAGAAAGAAAAATACCTACTGGAATAAAGATAAGAATATTACCTAAGAAGTTCCCGCTAAGTCTCAGCCTTCCCGCCCCTATATCTTCAAAAATACTTCTAAAGGGAACCATATTAAATTCTCGTGCAGGCAGTTGTAAATTATTTTGAATAGAGAATAGCAGCCTTCCTAAAATCAGAAAATCTATCATCATAAAGATATATGCAATCAATACCAAATATAAAATTGTGTTTTGTATAGTTAATTTATGCTTCATAAGACTACCTCTTCTATGTGTGTATCTACTTATCATTCGTAAACGGTCACAATTACTCCGTCCATATTGTTACCGGAAATCTCAAAATAGCTATTATCCGGTACGTTAATCGCCCTGCTCCCGGAAATGGAGTAATAGGTAATCGTGTATTTTTCCCCATTCATATTAGAAGTAATATGCTTTTCTACTTTTAGGTAATCCAAATATTCTTCTAAAGCAAAGTTTTTTTCCTTCATAATCGCACTATGAGGAAAACCGACGTAGCGGATATGCCACGGTTCGTATTGAATTCCTGTTACATTCGTTTTATCTTTTGGATAGCGTAAAATGAACCCGTGTTTCCAAGCGTTTTCTTCTATCCACTTTCCTTCCTGTGCATCAGCCATCTTCGTTTGAGTAGATCCTACATCAAGTGATAAGCCCAGATTGTGTTCGCTATGGCCGGCCGGCAAGGCATAGGAAGAACCCATTTCTTCATAAAGTATACTTTGCTCATCAAAGTCTCGAAATCCACTAGTAATGGAGAAATTATGTACTCCTTCTTTTTCTGCAGCAGCAATCATTTTTGAAAATGCATGCGCAACATCCTCAGACAAATAAATTTTATTATGTAACAACCGATATCCTTTTGTTAATTCATTATTGGGATATAAATGGATGATATCTGAGTTCATACTATCTTGATGAACAGGGTATTCACTATTTACTAAAAGAAGGTTTCCTTGATATATTTGTTCCTTTGTAATTTCTTTCATTTGAATATTTTCAGAGGACCCTTTATCATCTACTAAATCAGTTACATATGGATCAAAGTTTTGAGTGTCTCCTTTTGGTTCAATATTTACTAAAGTAAATCCCATGCACAATATAAGTATTAAAAAGCCCCACTTCTTCATTTTCAGTTTCCTCCTTAATCATCCTTACTTAAAAGAATAGGGAAAACTATTTAAAAAAAGAGTGGGGTAAATCTTAAATTTTTCTTAAATGTTCTACTTACAGTTAATCATCATTAATCGGTTTACTTTCCTTTGGTAAACTAACTTCAAAAATGGTCTGGATGACACTACTTTCAACCGTAATAGTGCCATTATGCTGCTCCACAATATTCTTCGCAATGAACAAGCCAAGACCTGTACTATCTTCTTGATGAGTTCGTGCCTTGTCACCTGTATAAAGCATATCAAAGAGATATGGAAGTTCATCCGTAGGAATGCTATCTCCGTAGTTTACAACTCGAACAACCACTTGATCTGCAGCGGTAAAGCCGTTTATATCGACATACTGACCATCATATCCATAACGGATTGCATTAGTCATCAGATTTTCAAACACACGTGCTATCAAATCGCCATCACCCCAAATAGGTAAATGGGGCTCATTAATCATCCGTGCAATCAAATGATTCTTTTCAAATACAGGATACAATTCTTCCTTTAATTGATTCAGTAGGTCAGTTAAATTTATTCTCTTTTTTTCAACTGGTAGCATGCCATAGTTCATTCTAGTTATTTCAAATAATTCATCAATCAATCTTTCTAAACGCTGAGATTTTGTAAAAGCAATCGTTAAAAAATGTCTAACTTGCTCTTTAGATAATCGCTCATCCTTTAGAAGCAAATCCAAATAACCTAAAACGGAAGTAAGTGGAGTCCGCAAATCATGGGCTAAATTTACGACTAGTTGTTCCTTACTGTTTTCCGAAAAATCTCCTCTTTCGATCGCTTCTTTCAACTTTTCACTTGCTAAATTTACATCTTGAGCGATATCACTAAATTCATCATTTGATTTAACTTGAACTTTATAGGAAAAGTCACCCCGAGCTAAATAATGGATTCCAGTTGATATTTCATTGAAATAAGTCGAATAGCGCTGTGTAAGTAAATAAAAAAATACAAGCGAAAGTGGGATAAATAGCAGTAAGAAGAAGTTAATGTCGCCAATTTCTTTCATCATTTGCCGATAATAAAATAATTTGCTTCCAAACTGGGCATTCGTGTGATAATAATATTGCAGTCCTTTAAAGAGGAGATAGATGATGATACCAGATAGAAACATACTTAAACCAAATAACAGCACCATCTTTGAACGAAAACTGCGCATCATGTTAACCATTGAATGTATACCCTACTCCCCATACTGTCTTAATCCATTTATCTTTCCGTTTATCTTCTTCCAATTTTTTTCGAAGCGTACGTATATGAACCATAACGGTATTAGCACCTTCGAAATATGCTTCACCCCATACTTGACTAAATATATGCTCTACACTAAAAACCTTCTTAGGATGACTTGCTAGTAAATACAAAATATCAAACTCTTTCGGTGTCAGCTCGATGTTTTTACCATATAGCGTAACTGTATGGTGATCAGAGGAAATAACTAATCCAGCATATTCTAGTCTAGCGTTATTATCTGTATCTATTTTAGGTTGATTGAGCTTCATAAAACGTCTGAGCTGAGCATTTACACGAGCAACCAGTTCTATCGGGGTGAATGGTTTCGTCATATAATCATCTGCGCCAATTACCAGTCCCTGTACTTTATCGAAATCAGATGTTTTTGCACTTAAAAAGATGATCGGCATATTATGCTGTTCACGAATGCGACGAGTCACTTCATATCCATCCATTTTCGGCATCATAATATCCAAAATGAGCAAATCTATGACCTGAGTCTCGACAGCACGAACAGCCGCTAGTCCATCTAATACTTTAAAACACTTGTACCCTTCTTTTTCTAAATGGATGGCAATCAGATCAGAAATTTCCTCCTCATCATCAGCTATTAATATTGAAATATCTCGCATCTTCCCACTCCTAAATAGTTATGTATCAAGTTCTATTATTACTCAAAAAGAATGGCGCAATCAATCAGCATGATTGCGCCAGTTTGTGGAATTTGGAAAATGCCATTTAGAGTAATTAATTTTCAGTTGCTACATTTCCCATTGCAATGGAAATTCTATTCCAATTATTAATTTGATTCATTATTAGCACCAGGTCAACATACTGTTTTTCATCATAGTGCTCACGTACTTGTTGATAAAGCTCATCCGGCACGCGTTTTGTCGGGATTAATGTCACATGCTCTGCTAATTCTAAAGCTACTTTTTCTGCATCCGAATAAAATTCACACTCTTGCCAAGCACTAACACAGTATAATCTTTGTTCTGTTTCACCCATTTTTCGAGCATCTGCAGTATGCATATTCAAACAAAAGGCACAGCCGTTAATTTGAGAAATACGAATTTTAATAAGCTCACGAAGTTTTCGTTCGATCGCTGTCGTTTTCGTATACTTTTCCATATCCATCATAATTTCCATAGCATCTGAAGCAATTTCATAATAATTAACTCTTTGGCTCACAAGGCAGGACCCCTTTAAATTAGTATGAGGCTATTATACCCTTACACGATCATATGTACCATTAGTAATGGTCCACGCACTGTGACGTAGTCAGCCTGGTTTGAACTAGCGGACTAATTCAAATTTAATTGTGCCTTTTCACGGATACTATTTACTCTTAAATATCCACTGTAGTCTTTATTGAGGTTTACAACAACTGAGCAGATTGATATATTAGGTGTTAATACCAAACAATAATAAATATAGAATAGGGAAAAGAGGTTTGAAAAATGGATGTAAAATACCCAATTGGAAAATTGCAAGTTCCTGAAAAAGTAAGATTAGAAGATATTCAAGAATGGTTAAAGGAAATCGAAACTTACACGATTCGACTACGAGAAACTGTCGACTCATTAAGTGATGAGGATTTAAGCAAAACTTATCGTGAAGGTGCATGGACGGTTCGTCAACTTGTTCATCACATTGCAGATTCTCAATTGAACATGTATCAGCGTTTGAAGCTTGCTTTAACAGATGAAAACCCAACTGTTCCAGCTTTCGATGAAGAAAGGTGGGCTATTCAACCGGATACGAAGCTTCCTGTAGAAAGTTCTATTAAAATGTTAGAAGGTATAAATGAGCGCATCGTGGCTTTAGGACATAGCTTAGCAGAAGAACAATTAGATCGGGCATTTACTCACCAAACAAACGGTAAAATAACAGTCGCAACAAAAGTAGCAAAATTAGCTTGGCACGAAGAGCATCACTTAGCCCATATACATATTGCATTATCAAAATAATACAATATGTATAGAGTTGTTTCTGTGAAGCAGTGGCGTGTCGTTATTAAGCTGCATCTTAAGAATATCTAACTTAATTATTTGATTAAACATAGAAAGCAGACGGTTTAGAAGTGCATTAATGCGCCTCTAATTAGCCTTCTGCTTTTGTTGTTGTTTATGAATTAGGATTGCGGTAGTAATAATTCAATACTGTAAGCTCAATAGACGTGTTTACTTGACAGAAGTCCGAAGAAGAGTTAGGCTATATAAGCTTCAAAAAATATAAAAACTATATTTTACCAAATTAATATTTTAATGTAAATATTGATTATTGAAATAATAGGAAGGTGAAAAAATGGATAGTTTAAATATTAAAAAAGCTACCTTTTTAAATAAGTTTTTTGGCTTTTATTTAGTTGCCGTTTTCATGCTATGGATTAAAACATATATCACACAAGTAACGCAGTTTAACTTAGGGGTAGAAGGATCCCTACAACAATTCCTTTTACTTTTAAATCCTCTGGGTTCAGCTATGCTGTTTCTTGGATTTTCATTCATTTTCAAAGGACCGAGGAAATATACATCACTTGTTGTAATTTACTCACTTATGTCCCTGCTTTTATATGCAAACGCAGTTTATTATAGATTTTTTAGTGACTTTATTACATTGCCAACGCTTACTCAAACGCAAAACTTTGGAGACTTAGGCGGCAGTATTATCTCTTTATTAAAACCCTACGATATATTGTTCTTTGTGGATGTATTTTTATTGATTTACTTATGCTTATCTAAAAAAATACGAAAAGATAATAGTAGAGTTAGATACAACAAAGCTATTCCAGTGATTGCTTTTGCATTAGGAATATCTGCTTTAAATTTAGGGCTAGCTAACGCTGATCGTCCGCAGCTATTAACTCGTGGTTTTGATAGAAACTATATTGTTAAGTATTTAGGAATGTATAACTATACGATATATGACGCGACTGAAACTATAAAGGCGTCTTCAAAACGGGCTTTAGCTGATAGTGATGATATAACAGAAGTTATTAACTTTATAAAATCTAACTATGCGGAACCAAATAAAGAATATTTTGGTGCAGCGAAAGACATGAACGTCATCTATATCCATTTGGAGTCATTCCAAAGCTTTTTGATGGACTATAAATTAAACGGTGAAGAAGTAACACCATACTTAAATTCATTGACTAAAGATCCTAATACATTATACTTTGATAACTTCTTCCATCAGACGGCTCAAGGTAAAACTTCAGATGCTGAATTTATGCTTGAAAACTCTTTATTTGGTTTACCACAAGGATCTGCATATATTACAAAAGGTCAGAATACGTATCAAGCGGCTCCTGCAATATTAAAAGAGAATGGATATGCATCGGCTGTATTTCATGGGAACAGCGGAAGTTTCTGGAATCGGAATGAGATCTATAAATCATTTGGTTATGACCATTTCTTTGATGCTAATTATTATGACACTAGTTCTGCAGAAGATATGGCTGAATATGGTTTATTGGATAAGCCATTCTTTGAACAGTCATTAGATCTTGTAAAGACTTTACCTCAACCTTTTTATTCGAAATTTATAACGGTTGCCAACCATTATCCATATAAAATGAATCAAGACTTAACGACAATTGGCAAAGCGGATACTGGAGATGCAAGTGTAGATAATTATTTCCAAACTGCTCGTTATGCAGATGAAGCAATTGGACAGTTTATGGATGAATTAAAACAGTCTGGCCTATATGATAACAGTATGCTTGTTTTTTATGGTGACCACTACGGTATTTCAGAAAATCATAATAAAGCCATGGAAAAAATCATGGGAAAAGAAATCACACCTTATGAAAGTGCTAATTTGCAACGTGTACCATTAATTATTCACGTTCCAGGAATGCAAGGGGGGGTTAATCATTGTTACGGAGGGCAAATAGACCTTCTTCCAACCTTATTACATTTGCTTGGAATTAATTCGCAAAATTACATTCAATTTGGTAGCGACTTATTATCAAAAGAGCATAATGAAATAGTTGCGTTTAGAAATGATGATTATGTCAGTCCTACTATCTATTCGATTGATGGGAAATTCTACGATACTACAACTGGTTTACCAATAAATGATGCAACTCAATTAGAAAAAGCGAATGAGTACAAAAAAGAAGTAGAAAATAAATTACGAATTTCTGATAAAGTTGTGAATGGTGACTTGTTGAGATTTTATACACCGATAGGATTTACTAAAGTCGATCCTTCTCAGTATAATTATAATAAGGATATGACAGAAAAAACTGATAACGAAGAAAAGTAGGTTCAATTTGAAGAGGAGTAAGCTAACAAAAGTATACTTTTGTTAGCTTACTCCTTATTAATTTTCATTTTTTATTTGTCTTATTTCACTCAAAAATATAACGGATAACATCTATCGCTTGATCAACGGTTTCTACTGTTACATTTGCTTTGTTTGAAAGCTCTTTTAATGGGTGAATTAATGATTCAGGTCTAATGATAATCGTCGGCTTGTTCATGGCAATGGCCATGCTAGCGTCCATTGCTGTATTCCATTGTTTATATTGTTCTCCGAATAAGGCTATGACGATATCCGCTTTCTGCATTAAGACTTGAGTTCTAAAATTATTAATATCTGACGCTGCATCATCTTTATATAGGTTAGATGGCTGTTTTCCTAAAATCTCTTCACCGATATTGTCTGAACGATCATGGTTTGTTTGCGGGGCTACAAAATGAAGTGGAAGATTTTTTGACTTTGCTTTTTGTGCAACTTCATCTCTCCAATCATCATGAATCTGACCCGCTAAATAAACAATAAGTTCCATTGCGATTCCTCCAATACTAATTGACCTTAATTCTATCTTACCTAATTTAATGAAATTTTCAAAGTAATTTCCAATAAATCATATGTGATATCACTTAGTGAAGCGGTCAAGTGGTTGGAGCTGGTATAATAGAAAAACAGTTGATTTAGAAAAAGTCTATATCATCTGCTTTTTGGTTTATAAAAGTACCATTAAGGACTGATTTACGTTAAAATAAACAATGCCGATTTTACAATAGTTTTTTTAAAAATTATAAATGTTCCAAGTGATATAAGTGTGAAAAAAGTGGAACATTTGTCCTTATATTTTTTGACCGAGAGTTTGAAGTTGTACCCATAATGAAAGGATTTGAGTTTGAAATGATAGATAACTTTTGGCGTAATTTACCACGACCATTTTTTGTACTTGCACCAATGGAAGATGTGACAGATGTTGTTTTTCGTCAAGTAGTAAGTAAAGCAGGTAGACCGGATGTATTTTTCACAGAGTTTACAAACTCGGATAGCTATTGTCATCCAGAGGGCATGAAAAGTGTGCGTGGCCGTTTGATTTTTACAGAAGATGAACAGCCGATGGTAGCACATATTTGGGGGGATAACCCCGAATATTTCCGACAAATGAGTATTGGCATGGCAGAGCTAGGATTTAAAGGCATCGATATTAATATGGGCTGCCCTGTACCGAATGTTGCAACGAGAGGGAAAGGTAGCGGTCTTATTCTGCGTCCCGACGTTTCGGCAGAACTTATTCAAGCAGCTAAAGCGGGAGGACTGCCTGTCAGTGTAAAAACTCGACTTGGCTATACGGACATCGACGAGTGGAAAGAGTGGCTAACCCATATTTTCAAACAGGATATTGCAAACCTTTCGATTCATTTACGTACGAGAAAGGAAATGAGCCAAGTAGATGCGCATTGGGAGCTGATCCCAGACATTAAAAAATTGCGTGATGAAATAGCTCCAAATACGCTACTAACAATAAACGGAGACATTCCAGATCGTCAAAAGGGACAAGAACTCGCTGAACAATATGGTATTGATGGCGTTATGATCGGTCGAGGAATTTTTAAAAATCCTTTTGCTTTTGAAAAAGAGCCAAAAGAGCATAGCACTACGGAATACCTTGATCTTCTGAGATTACAACTGGATCTCCAAGATCAATATTCAGCAGTATTACCACGTTCAATCACAGGACTGCATCGCTTTTTTAAAATTTATGTCAAAGGATTCCCTGGAGCTGGTGAGTTAAGAAATCAATTGATGAATACGAAATCCACAGATGAAGTGCGTGCATTGCTTGATAACTTTGAAAAAAAGGATTAACCGAGATGAATTAAAACGTATGATTGACCTTATACAAGAGGAAGATACAGTTGTGGTTTATTACGTAAGTTATCAGTTATCTAAATACGAATAAAGGAAATTATAAAAGACCGTTAGATTGAATACTAACGGTCTTACTTATCTAGACTATTTTTTATCAACAGGAGGTAACTGGATATAACCTATATTTCCAGGATTTTGAGAACCAACCATTAAATAAGAGTACCCATTTAAATTATCAATGGCTTGTATTCCTGTTACTTCACCGCCATCAGGTGCAGAAACGATACGAGAAAGTTTCTGTGTATCAATATTATAAGCCCAACCAATATTGTTTACATGATTACCAGTGTCCTCGGCAATAAATAAAGTTCTTAAGTTTTCTGAGTATACAATGTTGTCTGGGTTGGCGATTTTATCAAGATGAGCTTTATTGCCTTCTTCATCTTTTGGAATGTCTTCACCGACTAAAATAGCTTCCATTTTAGTTGCCACATAATTACTATCAATAGAGTTACCTTCACGATCTGTTTGTCTTTCAGCTAGACTCATTTCATAAATCCCACCAGCATTGATTTTTGGTAGTCGAATATCATCGACAGGATCATTTGGATTTTCTTCCATGGCTTTTGCAATCGTGGACATAGTCATGTAAACTTTGTTATCGGCTTTGTTGAATGTGAGTGTTTCCATCTTATTAAACTCGGAAGTCGCTCCAAGCATAGCTCCATAACGACGAGATTCTAAGAAAGCAGCTGCTTTTTCCATGCCTGGTTTTACTTTCAAAAATTCTTCACCGGCTAACGTTTTAATATGGCTAAAGCCATTTGCTGCTGCATGATCAGCATCATTTGTCGTTTCAAAAATATCATTGAATGTAAGGGTTTCAGCTAATTCTTTCACGTCTTGGTCCGTCGCATGTCCTAATTTAATCCATTTCAAATTTCCAGCACCGCCGTTTTCAGCACTAGTTTGCTCAAATTTTGCGGCATATAGTGTCCCAGCTGATAAATCTTTTTCTTCGTCAGCAATGTACATAAAGGACATCACATAGCCACCGTCATCTCCATAGTAAACGGTACGGTTATCTGGTGCTACTGTTACATTTTCAAAAGATAATCGGCCCATGCTATGGTGTTTGACCGCTTTTGCTTCACCATTTGGATGAACAGATACTTCTGTTGTATAGCCATATAAGTATGGATTTCCAATTGCTTTTGAATCTTGATAATAATTCTGTGCGAATTGTGTAACAGAAGATTTTTCAGGATTTTCTTCATGGGCACGAGCATTCGGTTCATATTCTTCACTACCTAAATGAGTGTTCCAAGGGGATAAGATGCCGGCACATGGAGTCCAAACACCTCCATATTCAGAAAAGTCAATTGGTTTAATATCAGTAATTTTTAATTCGCCTGTTTTTTTATCTTGTTCGACAGTATTTAAATATAAAGCTCTTGGCACTGTCCCAATTTCATTATTAGGCATACTTTCAAAATGATTGATCATATATAATTTGCCACTTTTTCCATTTACACTAAGGAGTGTGTTTGCATCTGGTGCAGTTGAAACAATAGGCTCGCCATTTTCTTTAGTTATGATATTGCCGTTGATGTCGTATGCTGCTCCAACGATATTGCCATTAATGACATCACCAGGCTTTGCCAACGAAGTATAATCCAACTCTACTGTTTTTTTCGTACCGTCTTTTAATGTTACCTTTACTTTGGCATGACTGTACATTGTTGATTTTTCCTCATTAGTAGTAGGTGCAGGCATACCGATAAATTCAACAGATTTTACGCTTTCTATTTGTTTATGCGGTTCAGCAAATACATTCACCGCAGATGGAAATAGAATTGCTGCACTTAATAGTGGAATAATAACCGTTTTTTTGTTCATAACATGAAACCTCCCATAGTTTTTTAAAATATAATTTTCTTAATTACCTTAATATTTAAATGTTAAAGGAATATTAAATTAATATTATACAATTGTAAAATACGACATTTATACAAAAATGATACCATTATACTGCAATGAAAACGTGACTTAATGACTAGTTGTATGTTCGGAAGTGGATGATAAGTATGATGAAATGTGAATGGACTTACGAATAAAAGAACTAAATATATTTAGCAAATGATCAAACACTTTCTTTAGAAGAAGCTGTATATAAATCCATACGCTTTACCAATGTTGAGGCAGTCGCACTGGGGGGAAAGAAGATAAGTAGTAAAAATTAAGGATTCCATGAGATAATTAACAAGATAGTTTCAAATTAGTTCTAAATTTTCTATAGGAGGAAATTTTATATGGAATACGAAAAAAGGAAGTTGTCACCAGAACAACAAGAAGAAACGCTTAGAATATTGAAAGCTCGTTTTGAGAAAAACATGAATCGGCATGAAGGACTTGAATGGGATAAAGTACAAGCAAAGCTAGAAATGAATACTGAAAAACTATGGTCTCTTAAAGAAATGGAAACAACTGGCGGCGAACCGGATGTTATTTCTTATGATATAGAAACGGGCGAATTCACTTTTTATGATTGTTCTGCGGAAAGTCCTAAAGGTCGCAGAAGCGTCTGTTACGACCGTGAAGCATTGGAGTCAAGAAAAAAACATAAACCCGAAAATAGCGCCATTGATTCGGCAACTGCCATGGGCATTGAACTTTTAACGGAAAAACAATATCGGGAGTTGCAGAAACTTGGAAATTTCGATTTGAAAACGTCAAGCTGGGTGCAAACACCTGATAATATTAGAAAACTGGGCGGAGCCGTGTTTTGTGATTGTCGCTATGACACAGTCTTTGTGTACCACAATGGAGCCGATTCCTACTATGCTGCAAGGGGATTCCGTGGTTCCCTAAGGGTTTAGATTTCATATTTCAACTACCTTTAACAGAATTAGAATATAAATTTAGAGTTAAGGTGTCAGATTCTAAAACAATTCAAAATTGTATTAGGATCTAACACCTTTCCTACATAAGGCTTTAAACAAGCGAGAAACAGAAGAGTTTAAAAATATTTTGTTTGTGATAGGTAAAAACACCTTTTGGGATACCGCGCTTATTCCAAGATTTTATTGATAATAAAGAACAGAGGGTAGCCATGAAAGTTGAATTTGAAAATACGATGATTGAATTTAATGTTCAGTATGGAAATAGGGAAAAGCTATCAATTCATATTGATTCGGTAGGTTTTATAACTGTTAAAGTCCCAAAGGACACCAATAAAGATATTATTGTAAGTGCAATAGAAAGCAAAGGAAAATGGATACTAGAGAAAATCCATGAAATTGGGGTAGCTCGAGAAATTCCTAAGGCAAGAGAGTATCAAGCACAAGGTAAGTTTTTATACCTTGGAAAAGAGTGTTTTCTTCACGAATTAATAGATAGTAGTGAGTTAAATGAAGAGGCACTTAAAAGAAATTTAAAGAAGTTCTATATCAATAGATGTAAGTCGATCGTAGGAGAACGGATAAAAATATATCAAAAACAACTGAAAGTAAAGCCTAAAACCATTGAAATAGTAGAGTCTAAAACCAAGTGGGGTAGTTGTAGTTCGGATAGAAAGTTAACATTTAATTATCGTCTAGCTATGGCACCCGTTGAAGTTATTGATTATGTGATAATCCATGAACTATGTCATTTAATTCATATGAATCATGATCGATCATTTTGGAGGCGTGTTGGAAGTATTATGCCAGACTATAAAGAAAAAGAAGCGTTTTTAGCAAGACACGGACATTCCATGTCATTTTAAAAATTCGGTTACATTTCGAGGGAAATGTAACCGAATTTTTATGTGTTCTTCATGTTTGTTTCTGACACAAGGTACAAAAACTTATCTACCAGCACTCTTGTGTTACCACATACACTCCACATATTGCGAAGCAGTCGCGTGCTTGAAATTGAAGTAAGTCTCTAACTCTCCTTTTACTACAATTCTATGGATAAGTGAGCTAAGATTATAGAAGCAAAGTCAGGAGACTAAGATATACATAATAGAAAGAGGCATAAAACAATGACGCTACAACAGTTAAAATATGTAATTGAAGTTGCCAGAAGTCGTTCCATCAGTAAAGCTGCGCAAAATTTATTTATTAGCCAGCCGAGTCTTTCCAATGCACTGAAAGAGTTAGAAAATGAAATTGGCATTGTCATTTTTTTGAGAACGAATAAAGGAATTATTATGACCACTGAAGGAGCAGAGTTTTTAGGGTATGCACGACAAGTAGTGGAACAAGCTGCTCTTCTAGAAAATCGATATTCCAATACGCAATCATTACAGCAACACTTTTCCGTATCGGCTCAGCACTATGCATTTGCGGTAAGTGCATTTGTACGCTTGCTCAAAGAATATAATCGGGATGAGTACGAATTCACCTTAAGAGAAACAAAAACCTATGAAATTATTGAAGATGTGAAAAATCTACGTAGTGAAATTGGCATTTTATATGTAAATGATTTCAATAAGAAAGTGATTCATAAATTTCTTAGAGAAGGTAATCTCCTTTTTCAGGAGCTATTTGAAGCAAAGCCACATGTATTTATTAGCTCACGAAATCCGCTCGCAAAGCAAGACTTTGTAACACTATCAGATTTAATCCCTTATCCGTATCTTTCCTTCGAGCAAGGGGATTATAATTCTTTTTATTTTTCGGAGGAAATTTTAAGTACCATTTCTAGACCTAAAAATATTACGGTTAGTGATCGGGCTACACTCTTTAATTTATTAATCGGTCTAAATGGTTATACGATTTCAACGGGAGTGATTAGTCATGAACTAAATAGTACAGATATCGTTGCGGTTCCTTTACATGTAGAGGAACGGATTACCGTTGGGTATATTACACATAAAAATGTAAAAAATAGTCCTTTAGCGAATATTTACATTGAGTATTTAAAAGAAACAATTGCTGAAGAACAAGTCTAGCTATAGTTTTAAACTATAGCTAGTGATACATTTTATGTGTTATATACTAGCTGTTTTAACGTGCTACAATCTCTTTACATTACAAATCAATTTATATTAGCATCGGAGAGATTATCATGAATACAGTGAACCCTATTGAAATAGTTAATCAGAGTAAATTGAAAGGTTTTCATTACGTTCTTATTCTTTGTTTATTTTTTATCATGATGTTCGACGGCTATGATGTTGTCATTTACGGTGCGACTATTCCTTTGTTAAAAGCAGACTGGGGAATCACGGATATAGTAGCAGGATCTATTAGTAGTTATACTACAATAGGTACGGCAATTGGTGCTGTCTTATTCGGGCTATATGCAGATCGTTTTGGAAAAAAACGCATCATTATTTTTACGACTTTCTTATTCAGTTTCTTTACATTATTATCTGGATTTGCACCGACACCTTTGTTCTTTATTATTTGTCGTATTATTGCAGGACTAGGATTTGGTGGTGTTATGCCAAATATCGCTGCTTTAATATCAGAATACGCTCCGACCAAATATCGTGCTGCTATTATTTCATTCATTTTTTGTGGTTATTCTGTTGGCGCGATGACTGCCTCATTTAGTGGACAACTTTTTCTCGAAAAATTCGGTTGGCAACCAGTTTACTGGATTGGTGGATTACCACTACTTTTGTTACCATTTGTTATACGTATCCTTCCAGAATCGATTAGTACTCTAATGAAGAGCAAGGATGCAAAACGTCTTGCCACTGTCCTTCGAAAAATCGAGCCAACGCTTTCGAAAGATATCCAATTTACATATGTTCCACAGGAACAGCTACATAAGTCATCGGTTCGTGATCTTTTTAAAAACAAGCTTGCTTTAAGTACGACGATGTTCTGGTTCTCTTGCTTTTGTACATTCATATTGATGTATTCTTTAAATACATGGCTTCCAACATTAATGATGAATGCAGGCTATGATCTAAAATCAAGTCTTGTATTTGTTGCAGTACTACAAATAGGGGCAATTATTGGAACACTAGTATTCGGGAACTTTATTCAACTACTTGGATTCAAACGAGTTCTTATCCCACTCTATATAGTAGGGGCTGTATCATTGGTGCTTATCGGCTATTCGAAAAATATTTATATAGCTTACGGGCTAATTGCGCTTATTGGGGCAGCTTCAGTTGGTTTACAAAATATGTCTAATGCTTATGTAGCGGAGTATTATTCAGTCGATGTTCGAGCAGCAGCACTTGGTAGTACAATGGCATTTGGACGGATCGGTTCCATTGTTGCACCAACTTATATGGGTATTTTATTAACCTTTAATCTTCAACCGCAATTTAACTTTTTTGCAATTGGTATTGCTGCAATTTTTGGTGCGATTGCTATGAGTTTTATTCGGGAAGATCGTGCAGACTATGCAGTAGAGAAACAAGTAACTTCTAAAGAGGTTACTATTTTAAAATCTTCTACGAATAGCTGATAAACTTTTCACTACATTCAGCAAATACGCCGGGGCGTAATTGATAAAGTATTTAATGGATTTTTTTAGGAAGAAACTAATGACATCTGAATAATAATTGGTTTAAAGGAATCGGAGTGAGATTTTACTTATGCTGATTCCTTTTATCATTCTGTGTTTTACTTATGCAACATGCATTTCCACCATACGTTTTCTTCCTTATAAAATACCCGTTTCATATCCATACTAGGTTTGAGGTGAAGAGGATGTATAAATTATTGTCTCATAATGATTTGGATGGTGTGGGATGTGGCATTTTAGCGAAACTTGCTTTTGGTAAGCAAGTGAATGTGAGATATAATTCGGTGTCTTCTCTTAATCGAGAGATTGAATTTTTTTTAGATAATGATCATCCAGATACGTTTTTAGTGATTACTGATTTATCTCCAAATAAAGAAAATGAAAAAAAACTGCATGATTTTTATCTTGGAAAAGGGAAAGTCCAACTAATTGATCATCACAAAACAGCTACACATTTTAATGACTATGAATGGGGCCTTGTGCGAGTTGAAGATAATGAAGGCAAACTAACTTCAGCTACTTCTTTGTTTTATGAATATCTTGTTAAACATAGACTACTGGAGGAAGCGGACGCTATTTCCGAATTTGTAGAGTTGGTTCGGCAGTATGATACATGGGAGTGGGAAAAGAATAAGAATCATCAAGCCCATTCGCTAAATTCACTCTTCTATTTAGTATCTATTGAGGATTTTGAAGAAAAAATGTTGGAACGACTTCTTACAAGTGAACATTTTGACTTTGATGAATTCGAAAAGAAAATGCTGAACATGGAAGAAGATAAAATAGATCGATATATACGACGGAAAAAAAGAGAAATCGTACAGTCAAATGTTGGGGAGCATATCGCGGGTATTGTTTATGCGGAATCCTATCATTCTGAGCTAGGAAACGAGCTTGGGAAAGAATTTCCTCATCTAGATTTTATCGCTATATTAAATATGGGTGGAAAACGGATATCATTGCGTACCATTCATGATCATATTGATGTTTCTGAAATTGCAGGATATTTCGGTGGTGGCGGGCATCAGAAAGCATCTGGTTGCTCTTTGACAGATGATGCTTACAAACAGTTTGTGTTGGATACATTCCATTTAGAGTCAATGCAAGAAGATGCGAAAAGGAACCGTTATAATTTGAAACATTCAACGTTCGGTTCATTATACAAAAATAGAAGTGAGGATATTTTTCTTCTTTATCAAACGAATGAGAAGCGCTGGATAATTGAAAAAAATAATTCTGCAATGGAGCAAGCCTTTACAAGTTTTGAAGAAGGGGAGCAATTTCTAAAAAGAAATTATGAGACATGGTTTGTAAGGGATGATCAGTTTGTTGAGTATTTAATGAGTAAGTTAAAAAAAGTTAGCCAACAGACTTAGGTTTTATATAGGAAAAGTAAGGGAACTATACCATGAACCTGGGATAGTTCCTTTTTGCTTTTCTTTTCCTGCTTTGTATTTCTAACTCGCCTTTTAGCCCTTTTAGTTGATGTTCATTTTGTTAATTTAAGAATTCATTTTTTGTAAAGAACTAAGTGCTACTCCTTCAGGCTTCATGATGGAATAACTTATTGAAGGGGCTGACGCATAATCGAATTGACTGTGAGGACTATGTCTAGTTTTCGCGTTTTATGATAACACTGTCGTTAATACCTTTTTCTAAATACCAAAAGTTTATATAAAATTTACATAGTTTTAATTTAAGCTGTAAATTGATGAATTATACTTATTTTTTAAAGGATAATCAGATATGCTTGATGCCTTTTGGATATGCATAAATTTAGGGCAGGAAGTCGAAGAATGTTAAAAATAAATTGATAACTTCGTGGGGGGATCGGCTTGGGCTCGCATTTATTAACTTTTATTAATAGTTTTAACTTTTTTATGTTTCTATTATTTGCATTGATGTATTCGTATCAGATTGTCTACATGTTTGTAGCATTTAAGACCAAAAAAAGTAATAATCCTTTGTTAGAAAATGTTCGTCCTAACAAATATGCAGTAATCATCGCAGCTCGAAATGAAGAACTCGTCATCGGACAACTAATTAATAGCATAAAAAATCAGAAGTATCCCGCAGAATTAATTGATATTTTCGTTGTAGCAGACAACTGTACGGATGATACAGCCAAGGTTGCAGAAAGAGCTGGGGCAATCGTTAGAGAGCGCTTCAATAAGGTTAATATTGGAAAGGGATATGCTCTCGACTATATGATTAAATACATCGAAAGAGAATATTCATCTAAAAAGTATGAAGGATATTTTGTGTTTGATGCCGATAATCTCCTTGATGAGAATTATATAGAGGAGATGAATAAAACGTTCAATCAAGGATATAGGGTAATCACCAGCTATAGAAACTCCAAAAACTATGATCAAAATTGGATTTCTGCAGGTTATGCCCTTTGGTTTTTACATGAAGCTGAATATCTCAACCTTCCAAGAATGGTCCTTAACACCAGTTGTGCAGTTTCGGGAACAGGATTTTTGGTACATGCAAATTTGATCAAAGATAATGGAGGGTGGATCCACCATCTTCTGACAGAAGACATCGAGTTTTCCGTTTCTCAGATCACTAAAGGTGAAAAGATCGGGTACTGCAGAAGCGCCGTGTTTTATGATGAGCAACCAGTCACTTTCGAGCAATCTTGGCATCAGAGATTACGTTGGGCAAAAGGGTTTTACCAGGTCTTTGCTAAATACGGAAGTGATTTGCTTAGAAATACTTTTCGAGGTCAACAAAATCGGTTTTCATGTTTCGATATGACGATGACGATTATGCCGGCTATGCTCGTTTCCAGTTTTAGTATTGTGGTAAATGGATTATTCTACCTAGCTGGTTTTTTGGGATTTTTTGATGGGAAAGAAATTATCCATGAGACTACAAGGGTATTATTAAATTCCTTTGGCTGGTATTATGGAATACTGTTTACACTTGGATTCATTACAACCTTAACAGAGTGGAAAAAAATTCATTGTTCGGGTTGGAAAAAGATTGCTTATACATTCACTTTTCCATTCTTTATGTTTACTTATATCCCCATTTCTATCGTTGCCCTTTTTAAGAAAGTTGAATGGAAACCAATTGCTCATACAGTGGTAAAATCGCTTGATGATGTACGATAATGGAACTTCAATTGTGAATGAAAGAAAGACCCATGGTTTTTCCATGGGTCTTTTCGTTCTTATAATTTGTATTGAAGTATCAAACTATTCAGTTCTTCGGCTAATTTGGCAAGTTGCTCTGCGCTGCCTGCGACTTCCTCCATTGAACCACTCGTTTGTTGGGATGAAGCGGAAGTCTGCTCTACACCAGCGACCGCTTCTTCAGTGATGGAGGCAATTTCCTCGATCGCTCCACCCATCTCTTGACCGTTCGCCGCGATGTCGGCTAAGTTCTCAGAAACAATCTGAATATGCTCAGCCATTGCCGTTATAGCGTGATTGATGCTGGTAAATGTCTTATTCGTGCGCTGAATCTGCTCTGTTCCTTTTTCCACTTCTTCATAACCAACTAGTAGTGATTCTGCTACATAACTGGACTCTTGTTGGATACTCCCTACGATGCTTGTGATATCTGTGACTGAAATGGAAACTTGTTCAGCTAGTTTTTTCACTTCTTCCGCGACAACAGCAAACCCTTTTCCATGTTCTCCTGCTCTCGCCGCTTCAATAGCTGCATTTAACGCCAATAGATTCGTTTGATCGGCGATACCCTTCGTTACTTCAACTAACTTGGAGATTTCTTGGGTTTGCGCATCTAATCCTCGGATTTTCTGAACTGATTCCTGCACGATCTGATCGATTTTGACCATTTGTTCATTGGATGCTGCCATTAAACGGCCGCCTTCCGCGGTCATCTTTAGAACCTCTTCAGATGATTGTAGGATGTTTTCCCCTTTTTCATTCGCTTCTTCGACCTTGACGGTGAATGACTCCATTGCTTCGGACAAATCACTCGCATGTTTGGCTTGTGATTCAGATCCTGCAGCCAATTCATACATCGTCGTAGCAATTTGATAAGTGGCTGCTTTCACTTCTGTTGCAGATTGAATCAGTTCTTCACTTTGACCTGTTACCGTTTTGGAGACGACATTAATTTCGTTCATTAATTGCCGGTTATTATCGATCAATACATTGGTTGCACGGATAAGTTGGCCAGCTTCGTCCTTGGAACGTGTTTCGAGAGCTGCTCCAGTTAAATCTCCTTTGGCTATCCTGTTTAATCGATCCGTTACGATTTTGAGCGGTTTAGAAATCGAACTTGCAGTCACTATCGCTGCCGCTGTGCTCAGTAAGATGACTAGAGCGGTAACAATTACGACGGTCCGTAAGCTCGATTTCCCGCCTGCTATAATCGCTTGCTCAATCTCGTTAATCAATGTTTCACTATCCTTGGCCATTTTTTCATAACCGGCCATAATTTCACGGACCTGTTCAGAGGATGCATTTAAATTGCGCAGCGCCACCTCTTTATTTCCTTTGTCATATTCCTGAAAGACATCCGTATCTATCATCGTCCTCCAAGCAATCGTTTCCTCTATGAGATGATCGAATTCTTCGGAGTCCCGTATTCCTCTGACGACCGCTTCGTATTCCTTTCCTTGTTCCGTATAGGCATTGAAACGATCTTTATAGTCGCCGCCGAATAATACATACCCGCGGGCAGTTGATATCCGATTCGCCATTGTTAGCGCCATCTGCTCATTGGCGATTAATAGCGGAAGCTCTTTTTGCACAATCTGTTCTGCTTCTCGATTACTCTTCATGATTACGGAAATATTATAAACGCCTAATAATAGTACAAATACAATCACTAGCGAAAATGCAGCTAATAACTTACTTTTAATACTTTTGAAGTTATTCATCTTATTACAACCCTCTCTCTATTTTTCTGGTTTGTCTTCTTGTATCCTAAGTTACTATCGGATGAATTGGTTTGATTTCAAGTGGTATTACCTATCAAATTTAAACGAAAAAGCACGAAAATTGAAATTTGAATTTTCGTACTTTTGTTATACGTGCGCTTAATAAGTGAGAGACTACCGACTAAAGGATGATTGTGAAAAAAATGGAAAGTTATATATTAGTCATTTTGACTCATCATAAGGTATCAGTAATTTACGTAATTTTAAAAATATTTAACATTAACCATCTTGTTTTTAATAAAATTTACAAAACCTTTACAAAAGTACTATCGAAAATTTACACTACACCATTATTCTATTATTAGACAAAATACGACATAGAAAGTTCCTAACATATTTCTTGGAGGTAAGAAATGATTAGTTTGAAAAAAGTAAAAATGGGATTATTAATGCTGTCTATACTTACTATCTTGTCAGCATGTACAAGCAACGATAATGATGCGCAAAAGTCAGGTGGTAGTACAGTATCTATTTCAGGATCTACATCTGTAGGACCATTAGCTGAAAAATTAGCACATAAATATACAGAGGAAGACAATACAAACATTGAGATAAATCAAATTGGATCTTCTGCAGGTATCACCAACGCTATTAGTGGAGTGTCAGAGATAGGCATGTCCTCACGGGACTTAAAAGAAGAGGAAATAGCGAACGGTTTGAATGAAGTAGTGATTGCTTACGATGGAATTGTAGTGGTAACCCATCCAACTAATAAGGTGAAAGATCTCACAATGGAACAAGTAAAGCAGATTTTTACTGGTGAAGTGACGAACTGGAGTGAACTAGGCGGAGATGATATGGAAATCGTCGTCGTCTCTCGTGAGGATGGATCAGGATCACGTGATGCATTTCAAGAAATCGTAGACTATAGTTCTGGTGAATTAATAAGAAACGCCATTATTGCAAGTGGTAATGGAAATATTAAAACAACAGTTGCGAACAATAAACATGCAGTCGGCTTTATCTCATTTGAATATATTGATGAAACGATTTCAACAATCGATATTAATGGTGTAGAAGCGACCGCAGAAAATGTGCTACAAGAAAAATACAGCTTGTCTAGGCCATTCTTGTTTGTCTATAAAGAAGGACAATTAACAGATGCTGGACAACGATTTATAGATTTTATCCTAAGTGAAGAGGGACAACTCATTGCTGCAGAAGCAGGAGCTATTCCAGTAAAGTAGATCACAAGTGATAAGGAAGACAACATCATAATTTTGGAGGTATAAGGTGTCTATCCCAACAACTAACAAGCAGTCCGTAGAAATCGGTAAAGCTAATAAAAGGAAGTATATGTTAGAGAAGTTGTCCTCAAGAATTTTCTTGATTTGTGCACTTCTCTCCGTAATAACTTTATTGTTAATCATTGGATTTGTATTTTATAAAGGGGCTCATCCCTTTGTTGCAGAGGGCTATAGCTTTATAGACTTTATTTTCGGTACTGATTGGGTACCGAGTGAAGATAAATTCGGCATATTCCCAATGATAGTTGCATCCATTTTTGCAACAATTGGAGCATTAATTATTGGAGTTCCTATTGGCTTATTTACAGCTATTTTCTTGGCGGAAATTGCCTCTAAAAGAATAGCTAATATTATTTCCCCAGCAATTCAGTTGCTAGCAGGTATCCCATCTGTATTATATGGTGTATTTGGACTAGCAATCATTATACCGTTTTTACAAAATACATTTGGTTTAGTGAAAGGGCAAAGCTTATTGGCTGTTATTCTTGTGCTAGCAATCATGATGTTACCAACCATTGTGACTGTCGCAGAGACGGCGATTCGTGCAGTGCCACAAACATATCGCGAAGGATCATATGCTTTAGGAGTATCGCAAATCGGTACAATTTTTAAAGTCATTGTACCAGCGGCTAAATCAGGTATTATGACGGCAATCGTATTAGGTTTAGGTCGAGCAATTGGGGAAACGATGGCTGTTATTTTAGTAGCTGGAAATAGTTTAATCGTTCCAACTAGCCTAACAGATAGTGTTCGTCCACTAACGACAAATATTGCATTAGAAATGGGTTATGCATTCGGTACCCATCAAGAAATGTTATTTGCAACCGGGATTGTTTTATTCTCGTTTATATTGATTTTGAATTTTGTACTAGCAAAAATAAGTGCTAAGGGAGGTAACTAAGATGAGACATTTTAAAGATAACTTGCTACGTGCACTTTTATGGTTATCAGCTTTCTTATCGGTTGCCGTCCTCCTTATGATTGTTGGATTTATCTTTTATAAAGGGATAGGTTTGATTAGCTTCAATTTCATCTTTGGTGATTATTCTCCAGCAGGTGATGGTGGTATTTGGCCGATGATTGTAACAACTGTATATACAGTCCTTATTTCATTAGTCATTGCAACACCTATCGGAATTTTAGCGGCTGTTTATTTGCAAGAATATGCTAAACAAGGGCGATTAGTTAGTCTAATACGCTTTGCAACAGAAAGTTTAACAGGGATTCCCTCGATTATTTATGGTTTGTTTGGAGCGGTATTCTTTGTAACAACATTAAAGTTAGGTATGTCGATTATAGCTGCTTCCTTAACCTTAACGATTATCGTGTTACCCGTCATCATTCGAACAACGGAAGAAGCATTAAAAACAGTGCCACGTTCCTATCGTGAAGGTTCCTTAGCACTTGGAACGACAAAGTTACAAACATTATATAAAGTAATTTTACCAAGTTCTATGCCGGGAATTTTAACTGGAATTATCCTTTCGGTTGGACGAATTGTTGGAGAGTCAGCTGCAATATTTTTAACTGCTGGGACAGTGGCGGCTATGCCGGAGGGTATTCTATCATCAGCTAGAACTTTAACGGTTCATTCTTATTTAGTAACACAAGAGTCTGGTGACATTGAACTTGCTGCAGCAGTAGGGATTGTCTTAATCGTCATTATTTTAGCAATCAATCTTTCAGCAACTTATATCTCGAAAAAATTTAACAAAGCAACTAATAAATAAACGTGTGAGAACGTGCTAAGCTAACGACCAAAATAACTTAAGTAGGGAAGGTATTTTAGCAGATGGAGCAACGTAAAGAAGGTACATCAATTATTAATGTAAAGGATTTAAATTTATTTTATGGGGAGAAACAAGCGCTATTCGGAGTAGATCTTGCTATTCATGAAAAAGAGGTTACTGCTTTAATTGGCCCTTCAGGCTGTGGTAAATCCACTTTTTTACGAACATTAAACCGCATGAATGATTTAATCGATGGTGTAAAAATTACAGGTGATATTGTCATTAATAATGAAGACATTTATAAAACAAATGATGTCATCAAATTGCGAACTAAAGTCGGAATGGTATTTCAAAAACCAAACTTATTCCCGATGAGTATTTATGACAATGTTGCCTACGGACCAAGAATGCAAGGAATTAAAAATAAAAAAGAATTAAATAAAATTGTAGAAGAGAGTCTGCGCAGTGCAGCGATATGGGAGGAAGTACAAGATCGTCTTAAAACATCAGCACTTGGTTTATCAGGCGGGCAGCAACAACGTGTGTGTATTGCCCGTGCTATTGCGATGAAACCAGATATTATTTTAATGGACGAACCTACATCAGCATTAGACCCGATTTCTACGTTGAAAATAGAAGAATTAATCACAAATATGAAAAAAGATTATACGATTGTCATTGTTACACATAATATGCAACAAGCGGCAAGAGTCTCCGATAAAACAGCATTTTTCTTAAACGGGGAAATAGTTGAATTTGATGATACAGATATTATTTTTTCTACACCGCAAGATCAAAGAACAGAGGATTATATATCAGGTAGATTCGGATAACAAAAACGGGAGGGGAAAATGAATAATTTTCTCCTCCCGTTTTATTTCTGCATAGGAAATTATAAAATTCAATACATATGCATAACTATTTGCATGAAACATAAGTAAGTTAAGCCAATTCTAAAAATCGAGCGCAGTATAGGGAAACTGCGACGCAATGAGTTGAATGAGGTATCCGCTATGATTTTCGCTGCAGGACGGACGCTTTCCGTGGGGTTAGTGATGAGCCTTCACCGCCGCTTGCGCGTACGTTGTGAAGTCTCATCTTACTCAGGCAGAGGAACAAAGGCTAAGAACGCCACATCGTGTGGCGACGCCTTCGTGACCAACGTCCTGTTGGCCTCCACTGGAGTCGCCGCCTGCAGCGAAAATCCATGGGAATTACTATCTAATTTAGTGTCGACACATATCAAAGGTTAAATTAATCCATTCTACTATGTAATGTTTATAAAATCTAATTAGAAAATGCAGTCTCGAAATAAAGAG
>NZ_JBFTLO010000032.1:0-37946 GCF_056396485.1 Psychrobacillus sp. 05T411
AGTAAGATCCCTCAAAGACGATGAGGTAGATAGGTTCGGGAGTAAGATCCCTCAAAGACGATGAGGTAGATAGGTTCGGGGTGGAAGCGTGGCGACACGTGCAGCTGACGAATACTAATCGATCGAGGACTTAACCAAATGTATTTATTTGTTTGAAAATGTCGTTTATCCAGTTTTGAAAGAATAAAAAATATTTATTAAAATAACTATTGCAATTTTATCTAGTTATGGTATAATAAAACTTGTCTTTCAAATTAATATGTCTAGTGATGAAGGCGAAGAGGTCACACCCGTTCCCATACCGAACACGGAAGTTAAGCTCTTCAGCGCCGATGGTAGTTGGGGGTTTCCCCCTGTGAGAGTAGGACGTCGCTGGGCATAATAATATTCCGAAGTAGCTCAGTGGTAGAGCAATCGGCTGTTAACCGATTGGTCGTAGGTTCGAGTCCTACCTTCGGAGCCATTAATGGAGAGCTGTCCGAGTGGCCGAAGGAGCACGATTGGAAATCGTGTAGGCGGGTAACCCTGTCTCAAGGGTTCAAATCCCTTGCTCTCCGCCAGATAACTTCTCTAATACATAATGGCCCCTTGGTCAAGCGGTTAAGACACCGCCCTTTCACGGCGGTAACACGGGTTCGAATCCCGTAGGGGTCACCATTACTTTATAAACAATACCAGCATTACCATGGAGGATTAGCTCAGCTGGGAGAGCATCTGCCTTACAAGCAGAGGGTCGGCGGTTCGAGCCCGTCATCCTCCACCATTATTTTAAAAAGTAAGTATAATATTATCGCGGGGTGGAGCAGTTCGGTAGCTCGTCGGGCTCATAACCCGAAGGTCACAGGTTCAAATCCTGTCCCCGCAACCAAATGGTCCCGTGGTGTAGCGGTTAACATGCCTGCCTGTCACGCAGGAGATCGCCGGTTCGATCCCGGTCGAGAAAGCAATCGAGTGAAAGAAGGAGCGTACCTAAGTACGTGACTGATAGAACGAGTGCAGCTGACGAAGAGATGCGAAGCTTAGCGTAAATCGAAATGGCTCAGTAGCTCAGTCGGTAGAGCAAAGGACTGAAAATCCTTGTGTCGGCGGTTCGATTCCGTCCTGAGCCACCATATTTATCTTTACGCCGGAGTAGCTCAACTGGTAGAGCAACTGACTTGTAATCAGTAGGTTGAGGGTTCAAGTCCTTTCTCCGGCACCACTTGGAGGGGTAGCGAAGTGGCTAAACGCGGCGGACTGTAAATCCGCTCCTTAGGGTTCGGCGGTTCGAATCCGTCCCCCTCCACCAGTTTTTAGGGGCATAGTTTAACGGTAGAATAGAGGTCTCCAAAACCTTTGATGTGGGTTCGATTCCTACTGCCCCTGCCAACTATTTATTAGTTAACTTGAATAATGGCGATTGTGGCGAAGTGGTTAACGCACCGGATTGTGATTCCGGCACTCGTGGGTTCAATTCCCATCAGTCGCCCCATATTCCTTTAGAGTTAACTCTTTTTTTATTTAATAATGGCGATTGTGGCGAAGTGGTTAACGCACCGGATTGTGATTCCGGCACTCGTGGGTTCAATTCCCATCAGTCGCCCMATTGGGGTATAGCCAAGCGGTAAGGCAACGGATTTTGATTCCGTCATGCCCTGGTTCGAATCCAGGTTCCCCAGTTTATTTGCGGAAGTAGTTCAGTGGTAGAACACCACCTTGCCAAGGTGGGGGTCGCGAGTTCGAACCTCGTCTTCCGCTCCATTATTTCCTACGGCGGCATAGCCAAGTGGTAAGGCACAGGTCTGCAACACCTTTATCACCGGTTCAAATCCGGTTGCCGCCTCCAGTTTTATAAATTAAACTTTGATACTTATATTTTGCCGGTGTGGCGGAATTGGCAGACGCGCGGGACTCAAAATCCCGTATCCTCTGGATGTGTCGGTTCGACCCCGACCACCGGTATCAGAAATAGCTTGGAACCCTTGATATATCAGGGGTTTCTTTTTATATGTAGAAAATTTGTAGAAATAACTATAAAATCAAATTATACAAATAGAGTAGGAGTGGTTAAAATGGATTCACTGGATTTTCTAAGAACTATGATAGAAACTGTAAAATATGATGATGACTATAAAAATAAAGATCAGTTATTAAATATTTTGAGAAATTCCTATTTGAAATTCGATCAAACTAATGTATTTGCAACTAAAAGTTATCAATTTTGGGAGTATGTTAGTTTAAGAGTTCCAGTGCCTATGCTAAACGAAGCGAAGCAATTAAAAGACGTTTTTGAAAGATTAGCTTTTGATATTTACGAAGAAACTGCTGAGTTTGATATGAAAGGTTTGAACATTAAGCCTAAAGTAATAAACAGAGAAGATAATTTACATAGTGAACATGATGTAGTTTTTGATGAAATAAAAGATACAATAATTCAAGGTATTAGGAATGCTAAATATACTATTTGGATTGCAGTGGCATGGTTTACTGATTCAGAGATTTATGATGAATTAGTTGTTAAAAAAAATGAAGGTGTTAATGTAAGAATAATAACTTCAAATGAAGAAAGTAATAACAAAATAATTTCAAAATTAGAATGTGAATTTGAAGTAGTAAAAGTTCCTTTAAGAGGTTATTGGGGTAATAGTCGTTTGCATGATAAATTTTGTATTATTGATTTAGATTATGTAATGCATGGATCTTTTAATTGGAGTAAAAATGCTAATTATAATGATGAAACTCTTGCCACTGCATTAGACAAAGACTTTGCTAGAAAATTTACTGATGAGTTTATCAAACTTTATAATGAATATAAATAAATAAGCACCCTCATATTATTTAATAAATTATGTGAGGGTGCCATTATTATTTATAGATTTCGTAAGTTATATTATTTATTAGTGTTTTATTCTTTTCTCGCATCTCTTTAATAACATGTACATACACTCTACTTGTAATAGACGTGTCTTTATGACCGAGTATTTCAGATAAGACAGTAAGATCTACGCCTTTGTATATTAAAAAGCTTCCATACGTATGTCTCGCTCCGTGCATCGTAATAAGGGGGGTTATCTCTAATTTTTTTAATGCACGTCTTAGAGATTGATTTACAGCGTTATTAGATACAATTCCTTCAATATAGTGAAAGAATACTTGGTTGTATAGATTAGTGACTTCATATTGTTCAAAAAGACGCTGCTGATCTTCATAAAATTGCTTCAGTAAAGTAGTCGTTTTACTATCAATGAAGATTGTACGACAAGAAGAATAGGTTTTTGTTGCTTTGAAACCTGAGTGCGTATGGTAGTCGTAGGATTTGTTTATGTCAATTTCTTGATTATCTAAGTCAATATCTTCCCACGTTAAGCCAAGTAACTCACCGTAACGCATACCGGTTGTAAAAGCGACAATAATCATAAGGTAGCTTGGTATTTTTGGATCTAGACGTTCTTTGAAATAAGCAATGACTTGTTTCGTATCTTCATAGTTTAAAAATTTATCTTCGGCTTTTTTAGTGTTATTAGTTCTAGAGATAACGGCTTTATTTGTAAAGTTATCTAATATGATTTTTTCCTCTACTGCATTTGATACACATTGTCTAATATGATTATTGAATTTAGATGTAGATGCTGGAGAATGTGTTTCTGCATATTTATTTAGTATTTGTTGATATGTTTTCTTCGTATAGTCCGTTATCAAATGCTCATTACAATATTGTTTAATTGAGTTTAAAGTCGTTTCATATTTCGTATAAGTTCGATTCGAAACGATTGGTTTTTTATAAAGTTCCATCCATTCTTTAAAATAAAAATGGAATGGGACTTTTTTATTTAGGACATAACCGCTTTTCATTAGAAGTTCTTTTTCAGTTGCTGCACTAATAGCCTCAGCTTTAGTGCGAAAACCACCTTTTGAAATTTTTTTAAACTCATTTGTTAAGGAATCTTTGGTAGAAATCGTATATTGCCATGTCTTTCCTCGTTTCATATAACTAGCCATACAACACCTCCAATGTAATTACTTTTTCTCTGAAAGCTTCGTATAACGGATAGGGTAGGTAAACCATTCGTCTCCAACTTTCTTTTTTCCAAAGTATTCTTTTTGAAATAAGATTTGTGATTCATTAAACTCTATTTTTTTTTCTAAGTATTTTACAGTAATATTTGGTTTAATAAGATTCTTAGAAGTGAAAAAACGTTTCTTTCCCATAAATTTAATTAAAAACTGTGGATCATCTAAGTTTTTAGCAAAGTACTTACTTAAATAACGTCCACGATTTTCTTTAGAATCAGCATCTACTTTTTGAATATTTACAGAACCAAATCCCCATAACTCAGTTAATTCTTTGTATGGTATTTTGGGAACTGAAAAGAGCATGACATGATAATGAATAGCACCCCTTTTTTGTTGTTCCCAAACCGCTAAATATTTTAAAATTGCTTTTTTTGTTTTATAGATTTTATAGTTTAATCGTTTAATGAATTTCATAAATTCATAATTGCTATCTTCAATATCTTGAACGTTTTCTTTAAAGGTGAGAGTAAGAAAGCTAGTTGAATTATCAAAATTTACATCAATTAATCTGCAAATTGTCCATCTTTCATTTAAGTATCTCTTTTGCATTCGTTCTATACGTTCTTTTTTCATTTCTGGTGTAGCATCTTGAAAGGAAATTCGATTTATATTTTCTGATGATGTATTTATATAATCATATGCAATAGGTTCAGCGTATTCATATACTTCAGTTATGGATGATTTAATCACTTTCGTGTTATAAAATCTTGTACACATAAGTATTAATCTCCAATTTAATAGGTTGAAATTCTCGTTATGTTTGTGTATATAACAAGTTAACTGCTTCCGCTTTGCTCCAGCATGGCATTTACTGCTATAAAACGACCGCTCCGCTAAATTCTTCGTTGCACAAAGAATTTCCCTTTCATAACAGTAAACGCTAGAGAATAGGGAGCTGTGGTATTTGTTATTTACTCATACTCACCATAATTCTCATTACCTATTTGAATTAGTGTTTTTAACGTATTTTGAAAATCTAAGGATTCTAAATCTAAAAATGGAGCATCGTATCCTCTTGGGGTGCTCCAATTGTAACCGTCAATAAAAATTAATCCTTTTCCTGTACCAGTTTCAACGGTAGGTAACTCTTCCCACTCATCACCTAAAGTCATCCGATAACCAATTTTAGAAAGTTGGCCTAAACCTATACGTAACCCAATTTGATCACGAATAGAGGAAGAAATAGCTTCAACACTAGGCTTCTGTGTGCTTAAAATAAGAAATACACCAGCTTGACGCCCTTTCATAATCATTTGCTTTAGATATGAATCTACTTCTTTAGCAATCTTTTTATCTTCTTCCATAAATGCAGCAACCTCATCAAAGAAAATGATAATAGGACGGAGCCCAAAGTATTGATAATTAACGCCCATTTTAGCTGTGGGACTACTAAAATATTTTTCATATCTATTATTCATTTGTTCATTTAAACTTCTAAGAATTTTTGCAATTTGATTAGGTGAATAGGCCACAAATTCTGAACCATTCGGAATAGAATGTACAAGTGAAGATAAATCACTTCTTTTAGGATCTAGAATAAAGATTTCTGCACCTTGTTTTGCAAATTGAAGTATTAAATTATATAGCATATAAGTTTTACCAGAGGATGTTGCACCAGCAACTAGTGCGTGTGGAACTTTTGCATAATCCCAAACTTTTTCATTATCTAATATAATTTTTCCGCTTATATTTGGAATATCATTTACAGTATTGATTAATAGTGGTTCAACTTTATTTAACAAAAATTCATAACGAGTGTATTGTGGATTCATAGAATTTACTTCAAGAAGTGAAAGAGATAATGCTGATTCTAATAAGTCGGATAAATCATTAATTTTTTTGGTATATGAGGCACCATGAGTATAGGTATCAATGATAAGTTTGGACTCAGTGAAATAAAAAATAAATTTAAGTGAAGTATAGATTTTTTCATTGCATTCAAACTTTTCTGAAAAATAAAAGTGGTTTGTTTTAATAACATCAAATAGTAATGCTTTAATTTTTTGAGCATACGAAAATGAAAATTTACTTGTAAAATACGCCCAAAACCATAATGGAAGTAAAAAGAAATAGGGTACAAAAATTAAATAATCAGAGATTTGATATTTAAAAAATTGATTAACGATTGGTTGAATAGTTTTTAAAGCCATTGATAATGCAAATGGAATAAGTGACAAAGCCAAATATTCAATAAATCTAAGTTTATGTTTATATGATACTTTATATTTTTTCATTTTTAATGTATTCTTCAATATGAAGACCTTCTTTCTAAAGAACCTTATCAGAGCAGCAACTTTGATAAGGTAGTAGTATTAGTTATTTAACGACATTAATAGCTTTTGCTTTAAATGATAGTGCTACACGATTATTTTGAACGTATGTGTTAGCTTGAAGGTCTTCTAGTTTTACTACAAGTGTTTCTCCTTCATTGATTTGTTCGGGTTTAATAGTTGGAGTAGTACCCTCAATTTTCACAGAAATTTTGTCCCAATTGTATTCATTAAGCACTAGATTATATTTGTACCCCACAACTTCGCCTGTATTTATTCCATTCTCAAATTTTGTGTATGCCTCAGGTTTTTCAACTAATAACATTTTTTCACCAAATAATGATAAATTTAATAAGTCTCTAACTGTAATTGCCATAAATTTTTCCTCCTAAATTTCTTTCATAATTTCTGGAAATCTTAATTCTAAAAATTCCATTGTTTTTGAAGCTAAAAAGTAATATTTGCTGCCTTTTGTTTTTGGATAATGTATGAATGATTCTAAATCAGGTTTGAATTTCGAATTACATAGAATTTTCTCAGTAAATGTTTTTCGGCTAATACAAATTCTAGATAAAACATCGTCCATGCTCCACCATATATCCCTGTTATTCCCTTTCTTTAATTTGTTGTAATCTTCAACTTCTATAATCACTAAGTTTTCTGGAAGTTGAATAGGTAATGTGATTTCGAATTTTTGCAACTATATGCCACCTTTCTTTATCATCGGAATTAAAAGTTCTGTATTTTTTAATATGCAGAACTTTTAATTCGTATTGAATAATTAAATTATATAACCTGAAAAATTAAATGCAAGTAAAACTTTTTAAAACTTTTATTAAATGTTAAAATAAACTTTAAGAAATATTCGATTGGAAAATGAGAAAAGTGGGTGCTAACAATGGTTAAAATAGAAAAAAAAGATGTTGGAAAAAGAATAAAAGCTATACGAAATAAAGGAAATTGGACATTGGAGGAGTTTGGGGTATTAGTTTCAAATGCTTCAAAGGGGTTAGTAAGTAATTGGGAAAATGGTGTTAACTTACCAAGTGAAAAACGTTTAAAATTGATTGCAATTTTAGGAAATACAAAAGTTGATTGGCTTCTTTATGGTGAATTAGAAGATTATTTGAGAAAAGTTTTTTCGGTTTTTGACATACCTTATCTAGATGATGATTTTTTCGTTAGTTTATCTAAGTTAGTTTCTCAAAATAAGATTGCTTATGATAATATAGAGAAAATTTTAGAAATAGCTATTAAGCTGAGACCGGCCCTTAATAACGATGAACAATTTAATTATATAAGTAAAAAAATGGGTATAATTGTTGAAACTATAGAATCATATGCATTTGAAGAAGATGAATTCTATAGGAAAGTTTTTCTTCCAATGCTTAGTCAATTATTTGAACAAGAAGATTATTTAGTTGATCCACTAAAAAAAAGAAATCAACAAATTATTCTGAAGGTCTTAGACATGTTAGCTAGGTGCAATGAAAATCAAAAAGAGGATATAGAAGATTTAATAACAAAAATCTCGTGGCTTGCTAATGATAATGTATTTGTAGCATCTTTAGAATATTTACCTGAATATGCTTCCCATGGTGGTTTTACAAAAGATGTTCCTTTTATCCATAAAGTTGAAAGAACACAAAAGCACGTAATAAAAGATTTCAAAAAACTTTACAATGAAATTTCAGATAAAGTTGAAGATATTTTTAATAGAAATTATGAGCAATATTACTCTAAATAATTTTTACCTAAAGAAAGTTAAAAAAGGTATTTTAGAGCCTCTATAATATAATTCTTCATATATATTTTCCTTTCTACATATTAGGTATATAAAAATGAGCGAGGTAGTTGCGTTACCCCGCTCATAATTTTATTTGAGCCTGTATAATAGTTTCTTTCCACGAGCCTCAATTAAATCGTTGATTTTTTCAATGATAGAAATAATATTTTCATAGGATAAGTATGTTGGCAGTGCTTTTTTAATCAAAGAGTGGTCTTTCCAATAAAAATTAACATTTGACCCATCAATATAATCTTCGTAATAGTATTTTTCTGCAAAAGAAACAAAAGTGTTTTCTTCTAAGAAATCCTTGAAATATTGTAAAGTTAAATCCCAATAGTCATCAAGTAAGGTATTTCGTTCAATATTGAAACCCTTGGGAACCAAAGTGAAATTTCCGATTGAGTGCGTTAATTTAGCAAATTTCTTTACACTTTCATTTTCATTGATTTTTTTATAGTGTTCATAAACTTCTTCTTTCAGTAACCATTTGTACCGAGTATGATAATCAACAATTCCTGCTTTATTCCAATAGTCATCCTTTAAATAATTATCATAAGATTTCAATAACAATCTGTATATTCTATAAAATGAATTCATTGTATCGCAATCATAAAATTTTAAATCTTTAGCACTCAAATTCCATAATTTAACATATATTTCTTTTGCAAGTTCACAGCAATCACAATCAAAACTAGATTGTGAGCTATCAAGTTTGAATTTAAAGAATTTCTTTATTGGATTATCCTCATTCTTAACTCTATCTGTAGGTGATTCATTCTTAAAATCGTAATTGTAGCTTTCGTTTCCTAAAAAATCTTCTAGCTTCATAATCTTAACCCTCTTTCACTCCCATAATAAATGTCAAATATTAATTTTAAACTTGTTGAAAATCATCTGCAGAAAATGTCAACTGTGAATTCTACAAGCGGATTTTTAAATAAACTAGTTTAACAGGACACAATGTGTTTTTTTCATGTCCTTTTCCGAAATAGAAGGAGCATTATCATCAGTAAATTCAGAGTGCTCATGCACTGGAACATTAATTTGAATAGATTGTTTAGTTTGCATATTGATCTCTCTTTAAAATAGTGAATTTGATATATTCTTTTGTCTTTAAGGAAATTGAAAGATGTAGGATATTTTGTAAATCATAAACCCTTTTTCCTTTCTGTTGTTATGAATTTGAAATACTATACATTTGGAAATTTGATTTTTCTAGAACAATCAGATAGATTTCAAATGTTTTTTTGAGAGGACATACCCAAAATTAATAATTAGTATCACTATATCTACAGTTTATATCTTTGGAACCTTTTAAGTTAATTATCATTAATTTATAGCAAATATTCCGCCAATAAAGATTATTTATGTTGTAAATATATAGAAAAATTAGTTACACTAATAGTGTGATACATTTGCCATAAATAGATGGAGTGGAATTTATGAGTTATATAATACAATCAACTGAAAAAGTTAGATCAATTGGTTCAGAATATGAAACAAAGGCGTTATTATATTTAATGAATTTTAGACTAGATAGTAATCAAATAAATTACTATGTTATTGATTTTTTTAATGATTTGACAGGTATGTCAAGCATGGGAGATAAACTTTGGGACATACAGTCTAAAGCATCTAAGAATACTAGTGCTAAAGCTTTAGGAAGGGAAATGGTAACCCTTTATAAGAATTATTTGAGCAGTTTAACATTTAATCACTACATACTATTTGTAGGAGGATTAACAAAAACTATAAGAATAGATAACACTAAAAATGTTTTTGAGTTAGATAATGTTACTGAAAAAGCTCTAAGAAGTATTAAAATGGGGTTAAAAGAAGAAGCACAGTCAAAGACATATATAGATTCTACAAAAGTTACAGATGAAAATATTGATAAATTTTTAAAAGTTGTTCAAATTGTAGTTGATGATAAAAAAAATTCTGAGTATGTTAAATCAATTATTAAAACTAGTGTTAAGCTGCTACCTTCAGATGAAGTATTAGATTCTATCTTTGATGAAATCAAAGATAAACAATCTTTAAAGAAAAACTCAATTGTTGAAAATATTGTTATCAAAACAAGTCATGAGGCTCTAAATTATAGTAGACATTTGACTGGTGAAGAAATTAGATTAATGGCTATTTCAAGAATTATTAATAGAAATCCTTTAGATAACGGAGTGCCAGCTTCATTCTATGATATTATTCGTGATTTACATACACATAAAAAGAAAGATTATGTCTTAAATGGACAAATTGGAGTTGCCAAAGCAATTTCCAATAAAAATAATATAGATAATTTCTGGAGATTTTTTGAAAACGTTTATTTTGTAACTCTGGAAAATCCGAATGAGGATGTAAATGCTATTTTTGATAAATTAGATAAAGATTTAATGGGGAATTGTCCAGAATTCGATTTAATATCTATAAAGTATTTTATAGCCACTGTAAAGGATGGGATATCATGATAATTAATAAAATTGCTATAGGAAATGATACAGAAGGATTCATTGAAGATAGATTTGTAGATGGTATTAATCTAATTTCCAGTGATGATAATAATAAAGGGAAAACAATCTTAATACAAGGAATGATGTATGCTTTAGGTAACGTACCTACCTTTCCAGTGTCATTTCAATATAAAGATTATTACTATATTATCGAATTCACTGTGAATGATACCTTATATAAGATTTGTAGATATAAAGAGGATTTTATTGTAAAAACTAATAATGAATTAAGGCATTTTGAAAATACATCTGAGTTTAGAAGATATTGGGATAAGGTGATATTTAATTTACCCCAAATAACTAAGAATAATAGAAATATCATTGTACATCCAGAATTGTTTTTACAATTATTTTTTGTTGGTCAAGATAAGAAGAATACTTCTACAATTGCTAATTCGGGATATTATAAAAAAGAAGATTTCATAAATATGTTGTATCGGATTTGTGGTATTGAAAATTCAATTGATGTAACAGAAATTGAAAAACAAAAGCAATTATTGAGTAAATATAATCATGAAAGAAAACTATTACTAAAGCAACATAAGATTCTTAGTTCTAAAAAGAAAGAGTTAGCACACTTTAGTACAACTAATGATAGAATTCAATTTAAAAATAACTTAGAAAAAATTGAAAAAGTAAATGATAGCATTACTGAATTAAATAAAGAAAGAAATAGAAACATAGCAAGAAAAATCAAGTGCGAAACAGCAATCAAAGAAATTATATCATTGAATAGAGATTTAGATACAGGTGAAATAGTTTGTTTATCATGTGGCTCAGTACATATAGGATATAAAACTGCGAGTAAAAAAGGTTATGCATTTGATATTACAACTGCAGATATCAGAAAAGATATTATTAATTCAATTCATAACAAAATAAATGATTATGAAGAAGAGATAGAACGTATAAATATATCAATAAGTGAGAAGCAAAATATACTTAAAGATTTATTGTCAGTAGAAGAAGTTTCGTTAGAATCTCTATTATTGTATAAAGAGGATTTATTTAATGCTGCAGATGCTGATAAAAAGATAACTGATTTGGATATTAAAATTAATGAGATAAAATCAGAACTAACAAATTTTGAAACTATAAAAATATCTAAAGCTGAAACCGAAAAAGAATTACTTGCAAGAATACTAGACATGATGAATTCAATTTATAAAGAACATGAACCAGCTGGAACATTAAAATTTGATAATTTATTTACTAAAAAGAGTGAGACTTATTCAGGAAGTGAACAAACTATTTTTTATCTATTAAAGATGTATGTTTTTCAAAAGGTAACTAAACATAATTATCCTATAATAGTTGATTCATTTCGTTCCGAAGATTTATCTACAGAAAAAGAAAAGATTTTTTTAGAGTTATTTAACGAACTTGAAAATCAAGTTATATTTACTACGACTTTAAAAGCAGAAGAGGTAGGTAAATATGATCGAGAGGAATTTAAATTTATTAACCATATTGACTATTCTGATCATACACCAAGTAGCATATTAAAAAGTGAGTATAGGGATTCTTTCAATACAATTTTAAAAGATATTGTAGAAAATTTGTAGAAAACAAAAATATAAACTCGTTTTATCACTCTTAAACAATGTGATTAAATCGGGTTTCTTCTTATCTATATAAACGTATTCTAACGCAATTACCCCGACCACCGGTATCTTTTGAAGAAAATATGTTCATTTTAATCAATATAAACCTCCAAACGTTGATAAATCAATGTTTGGAGGTTTTTATTATGTGACAAGAAGAAGGAGGAAGGAAAGGGTTAGGATTGGCAAAACTATCCATAATTTAAATGAAAACTTTATAAGCTTAGACTAGAATCTCCGAAAGATGATTTTCTGATGAAATCGACAGGGTTTTCAGATTGTATTCCACATAATCAAAGAACTAATTTTAATACAGTTGCATTCTTAAATATTATAGACTCATTAGTAAAGCTACTGTTGAAGTAATCGAAATACCTAATAATTAGTTTTAGGTTTGTTAGATGTTATTGTACGGTTTAGATGGTATGAAGCATTATGGCAGGCAAAGGAGCTAAGTAGCTTGAATACCGGAAAAGTTTGTGGTTAACCCCATCGTCATAAGAAGTCATCTACTGAAAGAAGCTTTAGTTTAGAAATTAAAATTTTCTATTAATATCAAATACTAGCACTTTCATTAACCACCTGTTCCACCTATTAAATTCGGTAAAAACATAATGAATGGTTCTGCAAACATAAAAACAAATAGTAATATGATTAGGGCAATCGTAAATGGAAGTGTTGCTTTAGCAACTTGTTCTAAAGTTAATCCACTAATAGCACTAGCAACGTTAAGGTTATCCCCAACTGGTGGTGTTAAAAAACCAATTTCTGCTGCTAAAATCATGATAATCCCAAAGTGCACCGGATGCATTCCTAATTCTGTTACAACAGGTAATAAAATAGGAGCTAATAAAATAATTCCAGCTAATGTTTCCATAAACATTCCGATAAAAACAAGTAGGATAACAATTGCAGAAAGAATAACCCATGACCCGACGGGAAGAGATGTTAAAAACTCGGCAATTAATATAGGGATCTTCTCTATTGTAAGAATTCTTCCATAAGTAGAAGCAGTGGCTATAATAATAAGGATTATCCCAGAAATTAGAGTAGTCTGTTTAAATAATTCAATTGCATCTGCTCGTTTTATTTCCTTATAAATAAAAATGCCTAAAAATGCACTATAAGCTACTGCAATACCTGCTGCTTCTGTTGGAGTAAATATTCCTCCGTAAATTCCGCCGAGTACAACAATTGGCATTAACAGTGTCCATTTTGCCTCATTAATATAATTAAAGCGTTCTTTCCAAGTAGCTTTTTTTCCAGATCCAATATAACCTCTCTTTTTAGAGGTAACATAACTGATGGACCAAAGTAACGCCGCGATAAATAAACCGGGTATGACACCTGCAATGAATAAATCTCCAATAGAAGTATTTGTTGTAATACCATAAATAATTAAAGGTATGCTTGGTGGAATAATTATTCCGAGGGTTCCGGCTGAAGCAACTACTCCCGAACTGAATCCTGGATCGTACTTTTCTTTTACCATTGCTGGGATCATAATTCCACCGATAGCAGCAACTGTCGCTGGACCAGATCCACTAAGCGCTGCAAAAACGGTACAAGCCAAAATTGCAACTCCAGCAAGTCCTCCAGTCTGGTGACCAACAAATGACTTTGCAACATCAATTAGTCGTCTAGAGAGCCCTCCATGTTCCATTATTAAACCAGCAAATACAAATAGCGGAACTGCCATTAAAGCATAAGAATCTACTGTAGTAAACATTCCTTGCGCAATGAACTGCAGTGGCATTTTTTCTGTGATGAATAATGTTAAAACAGATGATATACCAAGTGCAAACGCGATAGGAACACTAAGAATCATTAAAACAATAAAACTTCCAAATAATATTAGAGTAGCCATGCTCTCACCCCCTGTAAAATTAATGGCTTTCTTTTGAGTTTCTCAATTCCTTAAAGCCATTTATGATATGTTGGGTAACTCTAAATGTCATTAATAAAGCTCCCATTGGTAATCCGAGATATACAATATACATTGGAATTCGGTTGGCAGGTGATACCTGTCCCATCTTGAACTGATTAATAACTGTTTGAGTACTATAGTAATCTATGAATATTAGAAAACCTATCCAACAAAATAGAGCAATTATTTTAAGCATTTGACTATAAGATGGAGAAATTTTATGCAGCATGTCCACTAAAAAGTTAAATTTTACATGTCGCTGATACCTTACCGCATAGGCTGCACTTGTATAAACAAACCAAACAAATGCATATCTTGATAATTCCTCTGACCATGTTAATGACTCGTTAAAAATATAACGCATAACAACTTGGAAGATACATAAAAATGAGAAGAAGATTAATAAACTTGCTGATAAATACGTTTCAATATGGTCATCTAAATGTTTATAAAGTTTCATTAAAGTCGCCTCCTTAAACCCATTTAAACTAAAATGCACCCAGAACTTCTTGATTAAGTTATGGTATAATCGTCAAGTCGCTAGGTGCATATTCTAATATATTATTATTTTATAGCATCTAGGAATTTATCATTTCCAGTAGCTTCAAGTAATTTGATTAACTTCTCTTTATCGACTTTATCTGCATTCTTTTCATAAAATGGCACGGAAGCCTCAATCCATGCATTATATTCTTCATCAGTTAGGTCTCTAAAGATAGCACCTTCTTCTTCAAGCTTAACTCTTAGCTCGGTATCGATAGTACTATTTAACTTTCTTAAATACTTAACTGTATCATCTATAGAGGTTTGGATTATATCTTGATCTTCTTTAGAAAGTCCATTAAAGAAATCTTTGTTCATGATATATATTTCAGGGTCGTAAATATGGCCTGTTGTTGTAATATATTTACTAACCTCGTGGAATTTTCCCGAATAGATGAGTCCAAGGACATTTTCAACGCCATCGACAACACCTTGAGATAAACCCGTAAACACTTCTGTAAAGGCTAATGGTGTTGGATTTGCTCCTACTTCTTTCCAATATGCGATATGCATAGGGACTTCCATCGTGCGAAGTTTCAGCCCATTGATATCCTCCGGTGTAACGATTTCTCCTTTATTATTGGATAAGTGTCTATAACCGAGTTCACCATAATTTAATCCAACAAGTCCACTTTCTTCTAATCCTGTCAATAATTCTTGTCCAAATTTTCCATCAACAACTTCATGTGCTGTCTCTGAATCTTTAAAAATAAATGGGAAATCAAATATTTGTAATGCAGAGGAGAAGTTTGCAAGCACTCCAACTGAAGGAGATGACATCTGAATATTGCCTGCTTGTGTACTTTCTATCATTTCTCTTTCTCCACCAAGCTGACCATCAGGATAAATATCAACTTCGATTCTATTATCGGACCTTTCTTCAACAAGTCTTTTAAATTCCAAAAACGCTTCGTGTTGAGTAGTTTCTGTAGAGACAACATGTGCAGCCATAATTGTGATTTTTTTATCACTACTTGCGATTCCTTTTGTAGCACTGCCACTACTACTTGGTTTTGAATTTGTATTACTAGAACACGCTACTAGTGATAGAGTAGCAAAAGCTAAAAGTAAAAAATATAACCCTTTTTTCAACATATTAATATCCCCTTTGCTAATGTCATCCAACAAACTTTCTTTAAGAACAAACCACCAATTACTATACATATTTAATGCCACAATCTTAGTAAAACTATCATCTTTCCAATCGATAATTACTCGCAATGTCTCACACTTTTAGCAAACTAAAAGTAGAGTTTTTTTTCTGCTTGGAAAACTTGATATAAAAGCTAAATATTTTTGATATCTTCGCCCCTTTCAATAAGTACTTGAATATTTCTGTGTAAACATATAATTACATCTGTACCTGAAATAGGCACTTGGTATCGGTATAGATCCTATAACTATCTAAACAAGTGATCACTTTTCAAATTCCATATAAGAATATTATTTTTTAATAGTTACTGTGGTATGTGCTTCTCATTATTTACACGAATTCCAGTCAAATTTATATTTTAGTTCTTACAACTGCTTTATAATGCTTTTTAGTCGATTGTCGACAAAATTAGCGTCTTACCTATAATTTTTAAATACTAAATCATATATTTTAAAATTAGCTATCTGTAGACAATACAATCTTATTTTTTAATTCACCAATACCTTTAATACGAACTACCATTTCATCTTTTGGATTTACTGTACCTACACCAAAGGGGGTTCCGGTAATAGTTACATCTCCCGGAAGAAGTGTCATTACTTTGGATACATAGCTCCCGATATAGTCTATTCCGAAGATCATATTTTCAGTATTGGAACTTTGCTTTTATACACCAAATAATATATTCCTATATTTATCCTCAAATCTAATTATAGTAGTAATAACTCCTTTCATTTTTTACTATAACCAAATACTGGATTTAGCTATCTTAACTTGACAATAGATTAATAGTTAGAACATTCTATGTCCTGGGTAATGCTAATTATTCAAACAATGAAAAACTCTTTTTCTATCCACAACTTTTACTAATCAGCAGAAATTCAACACTTTTAACAAATATAAATTAGTGGTTGTGAAGTAATCTTCTATCTAAGTTAGAAGCGAATTAAAAATCTTTTTAGAATTAAACTTTCAGCTCTAACACACCACGTTTTTTTTAGGTAGTCATATTGTCGACTATCGACAATATAATAAATATGTGGGGGGAATTATGTGAGCAAAAAAAGGATTATTGCCTATAATCGATTGGAGAAACCTGTATTAGAAGAATTAAAAAGTAAGTATGATGTTAAGTTTTTTAAAAATATAAATACTAAAACGGACAAAGTGTTTCTAGATTACTTAGAAAAAACAGAAGGGATTATTGGGCTGGAATTAGAAGTTGATAAGGATCTATTAGAAAATGCACCTAATTTGAAAATCGTAAGTAATGTTTCTGTTGGCTATAATAATTTAGATATAGAAGAATTAACAAAGAGGAACATTATGGCAACAAATACACCAGATGTTTTAACAGATACTGTTGCCGATACAATATTTGGTCTATTACTAGCTACCGCAAGACGAATTCCAGAGTTAGACCACTTTGTTAAAACAAAACAATGGAATGGTTCATTAGAATCGGAGCATTATGGCATAGATGTGCATCATAAAACATTAGGTATTATTGGAATGGGAAAAATAGGGCAAGCAATTGCTCAGCGTGCAAACCTTGGATTTGATATGAATATTTTATACAATACTCGTACAAAAAAGCCTGAAGCTGAAGCAAAATATAATGCTACCTATTGTAATTTAGATGAATTACTTAAACAATCTGATTTTGTTGTACTAATTACTCCATTAACGGAGGAAACAAATGGTTTTATTGGTCGAAGGGAATTTCAACTTATGAAAAAGTCAGCCATTTTCATTAATGGCTCTCGGGGAAAAACCATTATAGAAAAAGATCTTATTGAAGCATTAAAAAAAGGTGAAATTGCTGCAGCGGGTCTCGATGTTTTTAAAATAGAACCGATTGAACATGACAATCCATTATTAAATATGAAAAATGTTGTAACACTTCCTCACATTGGATCTTCAACCTATGAAACAGAGTTAAGAATGTCTGAACTAGCGGCGAAAAGCCTTGTTGCTGGACTAAATGGTGAAAAGCCACCTTCTTTAATTAATTCGGACGTTTGGGAAAGTATTAAGCCAGTGGTGAGTAAAAAAGTCAATTGCCAATAGTAGATTAACTGGTTAATTGTAACATGAGGGCAACCTTAAGGGGGGATTTCGTTTAATATGAATGATTCCATTAAACAAGAGTCATTAGGTGAGCTTGTTGCAAATGAAATTAGAAAAAGTATTTGGAGTAAAGAACTAGAATTTGGACAAAGGTTAATTGAAAATGATTTATCGGAAAAGTACGATGTTAGTCGAAGTACAATAAGAGATGCCCTCAAAATTCTAGAATTTGAAGAATTGGTAATTAGTAAGCCAAGAAAAGGCACTTATATTTCTCCATTTTCTAATAAAGATTGGCGAGAAATAATTGAACTTCGAACGATGGTAGAAACTTATGCCTTCGTTAAAGTGATTCCAAAGCTTAAAAGTGAGCAAATAAGGATATTAGAGATGATTCTAGAAGATATGCGTATCAATACAATAAACGGAAATTGGAGTAATTTATTTGACCTAGATATGAAGTTTCATAGTTACGTTGTAAATTTATCTGGAAATGCTCGAGTTATTAGGATATATGAGTCCATCCAGGTTCAAATAAGAACTTTTCTCGTTAATCTTGATAAATATTATTCTACTCACCAGTCATTCTACGAAGAACAAAAAGAACTATTTGAAACGATGTTAACGAAAGACCTTGAACTAATTGATAAAAAGATCCGTATCCATATTGAATATGTAGAGGGTAAACTTCTGGCAAATGACTAAAATGCAATTAGTGATGAATAAATTTTATTAGAGGTGATATGAATGCAAAACTTATTGTTTATTGATGGAAATTGGACTGGGGAAAACTTGGAGAAGTTTCCGGTCTACAACCCGGCTACTGGTGACATAGTATCTGAAGTCCCAAATGGAGGTAAAGAAGAGGCGCTTGCAGCCGTGGAAGCGGCACATCGGGCATTTGAGTCATGGTCTGACAGTACTGCTTATGAGCGGGCCACTCTACTAAAAAAGTACTTTCATTTAATTATTGACCATGAAGAAGACTTAGCAGAATTAATGACGAAAGAAATGGGAAAGCCGTTTACTGAAGCAAAAGGTGAAGTTCATTATGCTGCAAACTATATTGAATGGTATGCAGAACAGGCAAAACGGATTTACGGTGAAACAATTCCTAGCCATGATAAGAACAMACGACTGCAAGTTTGGAAAAAACCTATTGGTGTCGTTGCTGCAATTACACCATGGAATTTCCCTGCTGCCATGTTAACGAGAAAAATGGGGCCAGCTTTAGCTGCTGGATGTACAGTTGTTATAAAGCCAGCAAGTGACACACCATTAACGGCGATTAAACTCGTAGAATTGGCGGAAAAAGCAGGGTTTCCAAAGGGAGTTATTAATATTGTAACTGGTTCTTCTAGTGAAATAGGTGGTGTCTTTTTATCAGATCCACGAGTAAAAAAGGTTACCTTTACCGGTTCTACGGAAGTTGGAAAAGTTCTAATGCGACAGGGTGCTGACACCGTGAAGAAGCTTAGTCTTGAGCTTGGTGGTCATGCCCCGATGATTGTTCTTAACGATGCAAATATCGAAACTGCAGTTCAAGGAGTCATGGCTTCAAAATTTAGAAATGGTGGTCAGACTTGTGTTTGTGTCAATCGGGTTTATGTACAGTCTAAAATCTATGAACAGTTCATAGATGTCTTTGCTGCTCGGGTAAAAGAACTAAAAGTTGGGAATGGGATGGAAAGCGGTGTAAATATCGGTCCATTAATTAATCAGGCCGCCGTGGAAAAAGTCACTGAACATGTCGAAGATGCTGAAAAAAATGGCGCGACAGTAGTTGTGGGTGGCGGGCAGCCAAAAGAAAAAGGGAATTACTATTTGCCAACAATCATTAAAGATGCAAATGAAAATATGTTAATTATGCGTGAAGAAACATTTGGCCCAGTTGCTCCGATCCAAAAATTTGAGAGCATTGAAGAGGCAATTAAACTAGCAAATGATACACCTTATGGTTTAGCGGCATACGTCTTTACAGAAAATATTTCGCAAGGTACAAAGATTATTGAAAAGTTAGATTATGGAATTATCGGTTGGAATGATGGTGCACCTTCTGCTGTGCAAGCCCCATTTGGCGGCATGAAAGAAAGTGGACTTGGACGTGAAGGTGGACATCAAGGTATTGATGATTTTCTAGAAATTCAATATGTATCGATCGGAATCTAATAGATTTATAGAATTGTTTGAAGATCGATTTATTGAGCTGCTTGCAAGAAAGGTACAAAAAGAAAGATCCATAAATTAATATATTAGGAGGAGAAGAAATATGTCAATAACACCGAAACAAAGTTTAAAAGAGGAATTAGTGGAGTTAGACAAAAAGCATTTTATTCATCCGACATCTAATATGAAACAACTTCAAGAGAATGGTCCAACATTTATTTTTACTGAAGGTGACGGGATTTATTTGAAGGATGTGGAAGGAAGAAAATTAATGGATAGCCTTTCTTCCCTTTGGAATGTAAACATTGGGCATGGGCGTAAAGAGCTTGCAGAAGTGGCGAAAGAACAAATGGAAAAACTAGCATTCACTTCGACTTTTAATAACTGGAGCCATGAACCAGTTATTAGACTTGCTGCCGAAATTGCCAAATGGACACCCGGAGATTTAAATGCGACATTCTTTACTTCTGGTGGATCGGAATCCAATGATACTGCATTTAAAACAGTTCGTCATTATTGGAAAATGAAAGGGCAACCAGAAAAAAAGAAAATTATATCTAGAAAACTTTCTTATCATGGCGTTGCAATGGGAGCAACAAGTGCAACGGGTATTGAACAATTCCATTCGTTTACAACGTCAATCGCTCCTGATTTTCACTATGTCGATAGTTCAGTAGTATCATTGAAAGAACTGATTGAAAAAGAAGGTGCTGATACGATTGCAGCATATATTTCAGAGCCTGTTCAAGGATCCGGTGGGGTAAATCTCCCTCCGGAAGGATATTTCCAAGAAGTTCGAAAAATTTGTGATGAAAATAATATCTTATTTATTGCAGATGAAGTGATTTGCGGTTTCGGGCGTCTAGGAACCAATTTTGGTATTGAACGTTTCGGTGTGATACCTGACATTATTACGATGGCTAAAGGGATAACAAGCGGATATGCGCCATTAGGTGGTATGGTTCTTTCTGAAAGGCTTCATAATGATATCATTGAAAACACTGAAGGGAACTTCTGGCATGGCTATACGTATAGTGGTCATCCGACTGCAGCTGCTGTTGCACTCAAAAATTTAGAAATTATTAAGAATGAAAACTTAATTGATAATGTTAATGAGGTTGGAAAACAAATGCTTGAAGGTTTTGAGTGGATAAAAGAACAAAATGATAATGTGAACGATGTTCGTGGAATGGGCTTACTTGGAGCAATTAGTCTAGAAAAAGCTTCAAAATCTGCTGAACCAATCGGACCTAAAGTAGTTGCAAAAGCACTTGAAAAAGGACTAATTTGCCGTTCTGTTATTTACGACGGGCAGGATACTCTTGCATTTGCACCACCCCTTATAATCACAAAAAATCAAATGGATGATATGATTACAATCGTCAATGAAGCCATTAAAGCAGTAAAATAATATGGGCAGGTTGGCATTTATGCCAACCTGTTTTTAAATTATGGAGTGCCTCGAAGTATCACTTTTTGCACCACACACCAACCATCTACATATCTAAAGCTTTTGTTTGAAATATCGGAATATCCGTCAATGCCTCCAAATCCTTATACATTTCTTGATTTGGATAGATGTAGTCTTTCTTTCCATCACCGACTAATAGACGACTAAGCTTTATACTTAAGGCAGTTTGATAAATTGAATCATTATCAATCAATTTCTCTAAGAAATATACCGTTTCACATGCTTTATTCATCCTTGAAACTAATGTCCTGTTTTTTGTTTTCGAATAAGTAAAATTCTTGGCAGAATCAATAAACTGCTCGATTACATCGTTGTTTATAGACTCTTGTTCAAGGGTATTTCGGATGGATTGTAAAATAATTCCATACAAATTTTTAAAATCATTTGCTTTAAGTCCATGCAAAACAATTGCGTAACGATTCTTATCGTTTACAAGCACAACTGTTTTTCTTCGATTAACAATTATCAGGTTAGCATGCCATGATATAAGAGCTTTCTCCTCATTAAGAGTTTCTGGATTCTTTTTTAATTGATCTAACAACTTTTTCGTACATTGAATAATCATAAATTCAAATCCCTTTTTGGCATAATTTTCTCTATATACATTCAAAATCATTCTTAGAAATTTTGAACAATTTTTGGGCTATTTATAAATAAGGAGTCACTCTCCTGTTTTGCATTATTACGCGTACCCATTCACAAAGTACCTAATTATTTCTAAATCATCTTCTGTTAACTCGCGCCCGAAATGTGAGGACATCTCTTCGGCAACATCCTTTAGCTCCCCATTATGTTTCTTCGTTAATAAAGCACTTGTCTTCAACAATAAAGCAAAATGATCAAATTCCTCCTTTGTTAAAGGCGCTGGATGATGAGATAGGAAATAGATTTCGGCATCATAACTTTCAATCTTCTCCAAAAGCTTACACATCTTTTCGATGGTATAATGCCATTTTTCTGCGTACATATTTGCATAGAGACAGTCACCAAGAAATAGCGCTTTTTCCTCCGGTATATAGATGAGATTTGAATCAGATGAATGATCTCCACCAACTTGTTCAATGATACAGGTAGCCCCACCGAGATTCAGTCTAATTCGCTTTTCAAAAATAATAGTGGGATTTGGTATGATAACCTCTCGATTACTTCCAAGTTCTAATTTTATGGCATCAGCACAAAAGGGAATTTCTATCCCTGCTTCGACACGTTCATCTAACTCTTTATCTTCCCATGATAACTGTTGTAGTTGAGTTATTTTATCATTGGTTATGAAATTAGCAATCGAAGGCATGTCCATTTCACACAAGCCAAATACATGATCCCAATGCCAATGTGTAAGAGCCAAAATATCTCCGATGATATGATAGGAAGCCAATTGCTCTTTGAATTGTTTTGCGTGATTGGAAGAATTCCCCGCATCGATCAACAGTGTCTGATCATCCCCCACAATAGCTACTAATATCGGACGATCTGTTTTTTGATAGGAAGGAAGGTAAAAGAGACGATTGGAAAGCTTTTGTAATGTTTGCATGTATTCGTACTCCTTCAAGAATATTTGTATCGTTTATTGTATCCTATTTACATTTCAACACAATAACATAACATTACTTTTACAAAAATGCCATTGTTCTCAAAAACATGAAAGCATACACTGAATGAAAGACTCTTTTACTGAAGGTGGTTCAATGGAAGAGATAGGAGCTAAAGGTACAAATAAAATAGCGAATTATTATTTGAATTATTCTACCCTACTTGGAATGCTTATAATTGGAGCTTTTATTATTTACGGGTATCAGAATGGACTATTTACTTCAACCGAAACATTTAAAGATTTTATAGTAAGCTTTGGTATTTGGGCACCAATCATATTTATTTTCATTCAAATCATTCAAGTTATCATACCGATATTGCCTGGTGCCATAAGTTGTGTTGTAGGAATAATCATTTTCGGGCCTTGGGTTGGTTTACTCTATAATTATGTCGGTATTTGTATAGGGTCTATTATTGTTTTTTTACTTGCTCAAAAATACGGTAGACCGTTTGTTAGGCGGATTGTCGGGAAAAAGTCTTTTGAAAAGTATATTGGTTGGATAAATAGGGGAAATACATTCGATAAAATGTTTGCCTATGCTATTTTTTTCCCAATAGCTCCGGATGATTTACTTTGTTATATTGCAGGTTTAACTAAAATGAAACTGCAAAAATTCATCGTCATTATTTTATTAGGAAAGCCACTGTCTATTGCAATATATAGCCTTGGATTAACAGCCCTTTTACAATACCTAATTGGATTTATAAAATAACGACAAAGGAGCGAGGTTCCTTATGAAAGTATTATTGTATTCGAAGCATTTAAAGTTAGTGGAAAAAAGCGGTGTAGGTAGAGCGATAAACCACCAAAAAAAAGCTTTAGAAGAAAATAACTTGGCTTATACAATAAATAAAAAAGATGATTTTGATATCGTTCATATTAATATGGTTTTTCCAAGTTCTTTATGGATGAGTAGAATAGCGAAGGCAAAAGGAAAGAAAGTTGTTTATCATGCACATTCGACAGAAGAAGATTTTAAAAACTCATTCCGTGGCTCCAACTTTCTAGCACCATTTTTTAAAAAGTGGCTGATTAAATGTTATAGCAGTGGAGATTTGATCATTACACCGACCCCTTATTCTAAAAAACTGTTAGAAGGATACGGTTTAACTAATCCTATTGTGAATATATCTAATGGAATTGATTTACAATATTTTAAGAAAAACATTGAATATAGGAAGCGGTTCAGAGAAAAGTATCAATTAGATGAAAATGCCAAGGTTATTATTTCAGTAGGTCTTTATATTGAAAGAAAAGGAATATTAGATTTTGTAGAACTAGCTAAATCGATGCCTGAATATACGTTTATTTGGTTTGGTTATACCAATTTAAATGCAGTTTCAGCTAAGGTAAAAGCAGCAGTAGAGACTTTTTTACCCAATTTATTATTCCCTGGTTATGTTAATCGTGAAGAAGTCCGGGATGCGTATAGCGGAAGTGATTTGTTTTTATTTCTTACGCATGAGGAAACGGAAGGAATTGTATTACTGGAAGCATTGGCTATGAAAATACCTGTATTGGTTCGTGATATTCCAATTTACGAAGACTGGCTAACTAATAATGAAAATGTATATAAAAGTATTAATATGGAACAATTTAAAGTGGCAATTAAAGGAATAATAAATAATGAATTCCCGTCTTTAGTGGAGAAAGGCTATGATGTCGCAAAGGAAAGAGACATTAGATTAATAGGAAAACAATTAGAAAAAGAATATAGGAAGTTAATCGCTCCTTCCAAATTAGGGTACATCATGGAGAAAGCAAAAAAGCTTAATACAGGTGATACTTTTTAATTTTACTGGATGAATTCACAATTATTTATTAAGCAACTATTTATACTCTACATTTCAACAGTATGATTTGACGATCAGCTAAAAAAGAGGGTGCTTTGAAATGAAAATTGGACTTTTTACCGATACATATTATCCACAAATTAATGGAGTGGCGACTTCTGTGCTAATTCTAAAAGAAAACCTAGAAAGGCTCGGGCATCAAGTGTATGTATTTACAACAACCGATCCAGATGCAACTGAAAATGAGCGTAATGTATACAGAATGCCAAGCATCCCATTCGCAAGTGCAAGACGCTTAGGGATGTTCTATCATACCGGATTAGTAAAGTTTATAAAAGGACTTAAACTAGATTTAATTCATACGCATACCGAATTTTCACTAGGAGTTTTCGGAAGATCTATGGCAAGAAAATTAAATATACCTCTTCTCCACACCTACCATACAATTTATGAGGATTACACGCACTACATAGTAAAATATAAATTATTTGATTTTATTGCAAAGAATACAGCAAGGAAAATTAGTGCTAATTTTTGTAATTCTGTTGATAAAGTAATTGTTCCAACTGAAAAAGTGAAAGACTTACTGCATTCTTATAAAGTAAAGCAACATATGTCGATTATTCCTACAGGTATAGAACTTAGTAAGTTCACTTTATATAATAAGTCATCCGTGGAAGTTAAAAACTTGCGCGTGGAATTAAACATTGATGAAAAAGATAAAGTGCTTTTGTACATTGGAAGAATTTCAGAGGAAAAAAACATTGCGGAACTTCTATTTTCGATGAAAGATTTATTGACTAGAAACAGTAATATGAAATTTGTGCTAATAGGCGATGGGTTAGAGAGAAATAATTTAGAAGAACTGGCTTTAAAATTAGGGATAAAAAATCAGACAGTTTTTGCAGGGGAGAGACCGTGGCATTCCATAGGTATGTACTATCAATTGGGGGATGTCTTCGTTAGTGCTTCCCAAAGTGAAACACAAGGACTTACTTACATCGAGGCACTGGCATCCGGACTGCCACTAGTAGCAAAAGCAGACAAATGTTTAGACGGTGTTCTTCAAAATGGTGTAAATGGTTATACTTTTCAAGGGAAAGATGATTTTTTACAGTCAATAAAGATGATTTTATGTAATGAAAGCAATAAAGAATTAATGTCCGTTGGGGCTGTCCGATCAGTAGAAAAGTTTTCCGCTAAACATTTTGCGCTAGCTATTGAAGCTACTTACAATAATATACTTGTAGAATGGAAAAGTTACCATAACGTATCCTAAAGAATGCATGATTCTAGTACAAAGTCGTCCTTTTATAGGGCGGCTTTATGCTTATTGAATGAAAAATATCACAAAGGTTGTCGAGTTGGACAATCATTCGGAATATGCTCCCTGTGTTAGAAAAAAGTATGAAATCATAATTAATATGACACTATCTTAAATAGAAAGCGCATTCTTTTACGAAGCGTGCGCTTTTGTTCTTCGATTCAGTGATATTTCATTTCTATCGATGTTGATCTACAAGAATTTGATTGCCGTCTGGATCTTCTATTGTAAAATGTGCTGGTCCTTCACTTGTTTCATCTGCTTCCGTTAATAGCTTGATTCCTTTTGTTTTATACTGCTTTTGAATTTCTCGAATATCCGTGAACGTATCGAGATTCTCCGCATTTTGATCCCATCCTGGATTAAATGTCAAAATGTTCTTTTCAAACATACCTTGGAATAACCCGATAACACAATTTTGGTTTTTTAAAATAAGCCAATTTTGAGTGATGTCCCCACCTAAAACTTGAAATCCGATGTTTTCATAAAATGCTTTGGATACATGGATATCTTTTACGTTTAAGCTTACAGAAAATGAACCTAAATTCATATTTTCTCCTCCATTCTTAATAGAATATTTAGATGATTTATTTAATTTAAGTATAATGGAGGAGCTTGAAGTTTACAACAATCCCCAATAGGTCAGAAGCTTTTCTTCCATTAAAGAATGAAGCAATTGCATTGATTGTGAATTAAACAATAAAGGAATTGTATTAAACCCGTCTATTTGGTATATTATTAGTAATATCCAATCTTTGAAGTGATCAAGTAAATGAGAATTGTGAAACAGAAAATATAGCAGCTTGCTGAGAGCTATATCACCGCTTCTTGTTGAAACCTACCACGGAGATGTTATGCAAACATAACCGAGTCGTTTTCGTTAACAAACGTTTAGAGGGCTAAAAGTAATTTTAGCTAAACTAAGGTGGTACCACGTCTATTCAGCACAAAGACGTCCTTTTATAAGGACAGCTTTGTGCTTTTTTAATTCAATTTACCAGGTGAAAGGATTCAGCTAAATTGAATTAAAGCCTCCGGCGGATGTCACAGATTTTGAAAGGAGTTAATTGTGAATGCACAATTCAAAATCTGGACGCAATAACGCCGAGGCGTCATTGATATAAATAGGAGGATTTTATAATGACAAATCAACAGCAAAATGATTTTTCGAAATGGTATATCGACACAATTCAAAAGGCAGATTTAATGGATTATACACCAGTACGTGGATGTATCGCATTTAAACCAGACGGATTTGAAATTTGGGAGCATATCCAAGCGGAAATGGATCGACGTTTTAAAGAAACAGGACATCGCAATGCGTATTTCCCAATGCTTATTCCTGAGTCTTTCTTCCAAAAAGAAAAGGACCATATCGAGGGATTCGCTCCTGAGCTTCCATGGGTAACAGAGGCAGCCGGTGAGAAGTTAGAAGAACGTTTAGCACTTCGCCCAACTTCTGAAACGATGATTGGTCACTTGTATTCGGATTGGATTAAGAGCTACCGTGATCTACCTGTTTTAATTAACCAATGGGCAAACGTATTCCGTTGGGAAAAGAAAACACTTCCATTTATCCGTACTTCTGAATTTTTATGGCAAGAAGGGCATACTGCGCATGTAGACGAAGAAGAAGCGCGTCATGAAACAATGCAAATGCTTAATATCTATAAAGAAGTTGTAGAAGAACTATTAGCTATTCCTGTATACGATGGTCAAAAAACACCTTCAGAACGTTTTGCAGGGGCTGTAGATACGTATTCCATTGAAGCTATGATGAAGGACGGGAAAGCAGTTCAAGCTGGTACTTCACATTATTTAGGAACAAAATTTGCAGAAGCATTTGATATTAAATATTTGAACAAAGAAAACAAGCATCAACATGTGCATACAACATCATGGGGAACTTCTACACGCTTAATCGGTTCCGTTATCATGGTGCATGGTGACGAACAGGGGCTTGTATTACCACCACGTGTTGCGCCAACTCAAGTTGTACTAATACCAGTTGGACCTTGGAAAAAGAATCCTGCGATTAAGGAAAAACTAGATGAGGTTTTTGCTACATTAAAAGCAAAAGGTATTCGTGTTCGTTTAGACGATTCAGACCAATCTCCTGGTTACAAATTCAATGAGTGGGAGTTAAAAGGTGTTCCAGTTCGTGTTGAATTAGGGCCTCGTGATTTAGAAAACAACCAAGCATTATTAAAAGCACGTGACGAAGCGGATAAAGTATCTGTAGATATTCCAAATCTAGTGGAGCGCATTGAAGAAGAGTTAACTACAATGCAAACACGTTTACTTGAAAAAGCTCGTGCTTTCCGTGATGAGAACTCACATACAAACGTGGATTCCCTGGAGCAGTTAAAGCAACATCTTACGGATTCAACGGAAAAAGGAGAAATCCCAGGATGGATCCTTGCAGGATGGTGTGGGGACGACGCTTGTGAAGAGAATGTGAAGAATGAAACGAAATTTACGACACGTAATATTCCATTCAACCCACCAGCCGAAAAGTCTACTTGTATCAACTGTGGAAAAGAATCGAAGCATACAGTTTGGTTCGGAAGAGCTTACTAATTAAATAGGAAATATAGTTAAAAAATCAACCATTGCTTGTTAAATGGTTGATTTTTTATTGCTTCGGAAACTATAAAATGTAGATAACTTTTACATGTCACAAATAAGTTATGTCATTTTTGATCGAACGTAGTATAGCGATACTGCGACGTAGTGAGGCGAATAAAGTGTCCGCTGTGATTTTCGCTACAGTCGTACGCTTTCCACCGGGTAAGCGATGAGCCATCCCCGCCGCCCTTAGGCGTACGTTGGGATGTCTCATTTTGCTCACTTATCCGGTAGGAGTCGACGCCTGTAGCGAAAATCAAAAGAAATTGCTAAATTATTGAGATCCCATATTAACAATAAATGGTTGAACGAGACAATATCCACTGCGAACGCGACAATAAGGCAGCTGAACAGGACAAACCAGTCGAGTAGATACCGGCCAGGCGTGTTCGGCGGGCTTTAAGACATATAATTCCTATAATAGGTCGGAATTATAGTTGTCTCACATCAAGTACACTTGCCATTTTGAGAATTGGTTGCTTTCACGAGTAATTTGGTTGCTCTCGTGCTGATTTAGTTGCTTTCGAAGTAGAACTGGTTGCTCCCAGTCATCGGTTGGTTGCCCTAAGCCATTTATTGGATGAATCCAATGGAAAAACTGGTTGAAATTTTGTTTTTTAATGGGATGGTATTGATAATTTGGCAATTTCTACTGATTTTCGCTGCAGGCGGCGACTCCAGTGGGATCAAGTGAGTAAGATGAGACTTCACAACGCGTAGCGGTGAAGGCTCATCACTCACCCCACGGAAAGCGTCCGTCCTGCAGCGAAAATCATAGCGGTCACTAGTCAACGCACTACCACGCAGTATCCCTATTATGTGCGACATCCCATTAATATTTATCATTTTAATTTACTATATTAAGAAATGAATAAGTGCTTTAGAGCTTTTGTTCTTTTTTTCAATATTTCATGTAAGATAAATGGAATGCATTCGTCTAATTATTAAAGGAAGGGGGGATCCCTTGGAGAGAAATTTGATTGAAGAATGGTTTGAACTATATGAAAGAGATATTACTAGTTTTCTAATATATTACACCGGATCAATGGACGTAGAAGATCTTGTACAAGAAACTTTTCTGCGAGCTATGAGAAAAATTTCAATCTATAAAGAGAACGCTCATCCAAAAACTTGGCTTATATCCATAGCAAGAAATTTAGTGATTGATCATCATCGAAGGAGTCGGGTATGGAGTAGAATTAGGCATATGTTTTTACAGGAACAGTTTTTTTCTATTGATATGGAACAACATATCATGCTAAATCAAGCAAACAGTCATTTGTACGATGCTATTAGTAAGCTTCCATCAACGTATAAAGATGTTATTATTCTTAAAGGGATTTTGGAGATGTCATCCAAGGAAGTTAGCCGTGTAATGAAAAGTAATGAGAATAATATAAATGTAATGTATCATCGCTCCTTGAAAAAGCTGAAGACAGTCATGGAAAAGGAGGGGTATGAATATGGAGAATGATAAGGAACTGCAAAACCGTTTGAAAAATCTTCCTAAATACTCACTTGAGAACGAACAAAAAGAGAAATTACTATATACGCTAAGATCTAAACAGAATCTACGTAAGAAACCAGTATTTTTAGCACCAATACTTACTCTTGTAGCCATATGTTCTATTCTTTTCTTTCTTTTTTTAACGCAGGAGGATTATTACAAACTAAGTGCACAACAAGGAACGGTTTTTACATTACCAGATAGGGATCAAGAAGTGCTTGGAGTGGAAGGTAGATTAGGAATTCTTGTATTTAATGAACAATTTGTTGCAGAGGACAGGAGAAGAGTATCTAAGATGATGCTTTACTTCTGGGAAGATGAGCATGCGCTTGTGGACAAAAACTTCCGAGTAGAAGCGGAAAATACCAAAAGAGAAAAGATTGTGTTAACAGAAGGAGTTCTCTCAAGTGGTCTTTATAGTGAGGATGCTCATACATTAGCTCGCTTTATTCCTTTTCCATCAGAAGGGGTATGGCAGTTATCGTTTTATGTAGAGGATATACTGTTCGAAGCATTTACAGTCAATGTCTTCCCACCATTCCCTAAAACGGAACACTATGCCCTCGTTGACTCTCCAAAAGAAATTCCAATCGGTGAAGCATATGAAGTATATTTGCAAAGTTCACTTGGAGAGAAGGAAATAATTGAAGTGAAGTTGCTTGATAAAAAAGGGAATGTAGTAGAAAACACCATTTTTAAGCGGGACAGCAGCGTGATAGATGGTGAAGGGGGAGGAACAATCTATTATTACAAGGGCGAACTTACATGGAAGGACCATGGAACATGGAAGCTCCTCATTGATGGAGAACAAACGGGACTGTTTGAGAATTAGTATGAAGAGGTATTCAAACTCTTGATGATTGTTTTACGCTCGTGCTTATTGTTTAGATAATAATAAAGACGTTCCTTCATCAATGAAAAGGAACGTCCTTATTTATATGGTGTATTTACGCTAGTACAGCAGAATCTTCGACGGAAGATAATATAACAGATTGCTCAATATAAGTTGCTTTCACTCCATATTTAGGCTGCAATGCTTCCACTTGGCCACCGAGTAATAATTTTATTGCTTGATAAGGTATATTAATATCAGAAAGGCAACTAATATGAAGTCCTCCGCTCATACGAGGGTTAATTTCTAATAGTTTTGGAATGCCGTCTTTATATTTGACTTGAATGTTGAAAACAAAAGGAACTTTATATTGTTTAGCTATTTTCTCAGCAATTTCTATTAGCTCTTTATTGTATTCAATTTCGCGAATACGGCCATTTCCTTTTTTTCTAGGTATAGCTACCAATAATGTGCCATCTGCTCCAGCTAAACAATCGATACTGTATTCGTAGCCATCTAGGTATTCTAAAACCATCAAATCTGGAAAATGTTCTTTTGTTTGCAATACTTTATAAGCAGTTTCAAAAGAGATTTTTTGGGAAGAAGCGGTGCTAAATAAGAAGGGAATAGTATCTGCATTATTATCAATAATACGGAATCCACTAGCACCTTCACCTACTATCGGTTTAATACAGAGTTTTGTATTATCTTTACTTAATGCTTTATAAGCTTGTTTGAAGCCTTCCGCATCGTTTACAATTCGGTAAGCAGGGATAGGAACGATCAATTGACCTTCTTTTTTAAGAGCTTCTAAGGAACGATACATTGCCGCCTTATCATCCATCAGCTTCATTAAATTACCGATAGGGCAAACTAAAACATTCACACCCATTTCCTTAAACTTGTCTATGTTCTGTGAAATAAGGACATTTTCTTTTCGTGGAACAAATACATGAATATTATTTTGCAAACAATACTCTAAACAGAATTGAAGATATTGTTTCCCGTCTATATCTGGCTCTATTCCAAATACATCACAGTTTTTAAAATATACAGTATCTGGATTAGGATGTGTACCGTAAATAACAAACTCCTGTTGATCTGGATTATGTCGAATCATCTCCATATAATGTGCTACCGTTGAAAACCATCTATTAAACCAAATATTAATCGCCATGCTAAATCCCCATTTTCTATGTATTATTTTAGGATAATTCAAGACTGTTATGTTCTAAAAACGCTCCTTCACAAAAAGTGAAAAGGAGCGTTTTCATAGTAGGAAATCGAAAAATGCACTAGTTGGTTATCGTTTGCAATCGCAAAAGGGTAGTCATTAGTCATTGGTCACAAAGTGAAAGGTTAGAGGTAATTGGTTTGTCTAATTCAATTTGAGCGTGATTTCCTAACTATGCCTTGGTAAGGAGTCTCACCTTACCAAGGATCATGCGTATTTTTCATCATCGAAATTAATCGTAATTGAATAATTTTTTGCGTTTATATTGCCGGATAATTTATTTGCATCTTTTTCAAATTGAAGCGCTTTTAAACGATAATTTTCCGGTTCGAATAAAGCGACTTGTACATAAGTAGCGCCATCTCCGTAACCATACTGTACTACTTGTTTTTCAGCAGCCCCTAGCTGTTTATAGATTCTCGCTTGGGCACGCATTTGTGTAGCTAATTCAATTGCTTCCACAATGGTATATTCTTTTTCCTTGAACGAAACGCTATGTTGAACATTCGCTTCGTAAATTAGCTTGTCGAGCGTTCGAATATCTTTTCTTGTTTCGGTTAATTCCAAGTCTACATTTGCTACATTTCGAGGACCAATTTCTGGAACGCTGTCTTTTTCAATTACTGTATAGGCAACTCGCATTATTTCTTCTTCGAGCTCATGCACTCTTTTTAGTAAAATACTTTTTAGTTTAACAGCTTCTGCTAGTGAAATATTGGACATGAGTCAGTATCTCCATTCTTTATGTTCAGTAGATAATATTACGGTGTTTACATCTCCACCATGTATTTGATGAAACATATTACCTATTGAATTTAATAGCTTTTCTCCTTTTTCTTTACCGATGGAAGGGCGAAGAAAAACGACTTGAATTGCTTCAGTAGTATTTTCTGTAACGGCAGTTCTGATGGAATCTACAAAAGGACTTCCGAATGCTCCAACTGAATCATGAAGGGCAACGATATTTTTTAATACATTTTCCCGTCCATTCAATCCTGTATAAACGGTGTCTTCTGTTCCAAGGGATATGGTAATATCTCCTTGAATTTTGTTAAGATCGTAAATGCCCATCGGTATTTCATATTGCATCGAGAAGAAGTTATTTAAATCTACTGCGGAATGCATAGGTGTGATATAATTTTGTTTTGCAATTCGTCGATATAACGCTTCAGCTGAGTGGCGATATCTATTTGGGTCAGCACCAAACTTTTTCCATAATGTTCGCCATTCTTTTATGCCATCAAATTCGGTAAGTTTTTTCTCTTCCATTTCAAAGAAAAGCTGTTCTTGAAATAATTGGAGGCGACCCTTAAGCATTTGAGGCGAAGTGGAAACGACAATTTTGGTATAATGAATAATGCCTAATTTAAATGTAGGTTCGATTTGCAATAGCGAATCATCTAACGTAACAATCATAGCAACCATCCTTATAACTATTTTCTTTAGTGTATCATAAGAAAGGAGAACAATTGTGAATATCAATCAGTTTCAACAACAACTAATAGAATACGCAGCCTCCATTGGAATTGATAAAATTGGATTTACGTCTGCTTCTCCATTTCATGAATTAAAAAATAGATTAATTCGTCAACAAGAGCTAGGATATGCTTCTGGTTTTGAAGAGCCGGACATTGAAAAAAGAACATATCCACAGCTTTTGCTTTCAGAAGCAGAGAGTATTATTTCTATTGCTATCGCATACCCTTCGAAGATGAAAGACGCCCCGCAAAGTGTAAAAGGGGCAAGACGCGGAATATTTGCAAGAGCTTCTTGGGGTATAGATTATCACACCGTTTTACGAGAGAAGCTAGCCCTTTTAGAGTTATATATATTAACGCATATACCGGATGCAAGCCTGCGTTCTATGGTAGATACGGGTGAGTTGTCAGATCGTGCCGTTGCAGAACGTGCAGGAATCGGATGGAGTGCGAAAAATTGTGCCGTTATTACCTCTGAATTTGGTTCGTATGTGTATTTAGGTGAGATGATTACATCGATTCCATTTGCTCCAAGTGAACAGATGGAAGACCAATGTGGGGATTGCACACTTTGTCTAGATATTTGTCCGACAGGCGCCTTAATCGAAGGTGGTCAACTAAATGCACAGCGTTGTATCGCATTTATTACCCAAACGAAAACGATGGTGCATGATGAGTTTCGAGCAAAAATTGGAAATCGAATATATGGTTGCGATACTTGCCAAACGATTTGCCCGAAAAATAAAGGAAAAGGGAATTTGCATCAAGAAGCATTTACACCAGATCCAGAGCTTGTGAAACCACTACTTTTACCATTGCTGAAAATGACGAATCGTACCTTTAAAGAAACATATGGGCATATGTCTGGTGCCTGGAGAGGGAAGAATCCGATTCAGCGAAATGCCATTATAGCACTCGCTCACTTTAAAGAAGCGTCGGCTGTACCTGCACTGATTGAGCTTATGGAAAATGATGCTCGTCCAGTTATAAGAGGAACAGCAGCTTGGGCAATAGGAAAGATAAACACCGATGAAGGGCTAGCCGCTTTAAAGAAAGCAGAGCAAAACGAAATAGTGGATGAAGTTTTAGAAGAAATTCGCAAAGGACTTCAATTTTATATATTAGAGAATTAGGAAGTGGAACTATTGAGTATTAATATAGTATTATATCAACCAGAAATCCCAGCAAATACGGGAAATATTGCTAGAACATGCGCAGGAACAGGTGCAAAACTGCATTTAATTAGACCACTTGGATTTTCTACGGACGATAAAATGTTAAAACGAGCTGGGTTAGATTATTGGGAGCATGTAGATATTACGTATTATGATGGATTGGATGAATTTTTTGCCGCACACCCAGAAGCAGAATATTATTTGATTACGAAGTTTGGAGCAAAGCCACATACTACTTATAATTTTAGTGATGTGGAGAAAGATCATTTCTTTATTTTTGGACGTGAGACGAAAGGATTGCCTGCCGAACTGATCGAAGCTCACCCAGACCGAGCACTTAGAATCCCCATGAATGATAATATTCGTTCGTTGAATTTATCCAACACGGCCGCAATATTAATATATGAGGCTTTAAGACAACAAGATTATCCAAATCTACACTAAAAAACGGACGATGCCTTAAAAGGCTCGTCCGTTTTAATATTCTTTCTTACTTTTTAGCTGCACCTGGTTTGTCATCGTATCCTGCAGTGAAGATGGCAGATAGGAATGCTACACAAACGCCAAGAACTAGGATTAATCTCATATTAAGCGCCTCCTCCAGTATATTCTGTAATAAGTATACCCTACTTTAGTTTAAAAAGAAATATTGCTAAATTTGAATTTACGGCGAAAATCGTACCTTTAAAGAGTTGCATCTGCCTTGTAATTCTACTAGGATATAGAAAAGGAGTGATTTTTTAAATGAGAAATTTGAAAAATGGTCCAGAAAACGGTTCGATGGCAACAAATATGGAAGAAGTAAAGCAATTAGGAAAACAAATGGAGAAGTTACGAGATGACAATGAGCTTGAAAAAGATCATCGAGTATCGGATCCAGCGCAATCGGATGACACTTCATCTATGAAACAAAGGAAAAACGACTGATTTCTTCAGTCGTTTTCTTTGAAAGAAAGGAAGAGGAATATGGAATTACATAAGGATTCAACAAAACGATTAGCAAATGGCGTAGAAATGCCACGTATTGGTTTAGGAGTTTACAAAATGACCGAACCCGATATTGCGTTACTAGCAATATCTACTGCACTAGATAACGGCTATCGTCATATTGATACAGCTTCCCTTTATGCAAATGAAAAAGAAGTGGGAGAAGCAGTTCGTACTTCTAAATTTGCTAGAGAAGATATTTTCATTACAACAAAAGTGTGGAATACAGATCAAGGGTATGATCAAACATTAAAAGCTTTTGAAAAATCATTAGAGTTACTTGGATTAGAATATGTAGATTTATATTTAACCCATTGGCCAGTAAAAGAAACATTTGTCGACACATACCGTGCAATCGAACGTTTATACGAAGAAAAACTTATACGGGCAACGGGTGTTTCTAATCATCATCAACATCATTTAGAAGCAATTGCAGCAAAAGCAAATATACAACCAATGGTCAATCAAATTGAATGTCATCCAAGACTAACTCAAATGGATTTGCGACAATATTGTACTGAAAAAGGGATTGCGGTTACTTCATGGTCACCATTAGCTAGAGGCCGGCTACTCGAAGAATCGACTTTACAGGAAATCAGTAACAAATACGGTAAATCACCAGCACAAACAATTATTCGCTGGCATTTGCAAAACGATTTAATCGTCATCCCAAAATCGGTGACACCTACTAGAATTGTAGAAAACTTCGATGTATTTGATTTTGAATTATCCGCGGAAGATATGAAATATATTGATGCACTTAACTTGAATGAAAGAACTGGTATGGACCCAGATACTTTTTAGTTTTTTTAATGAAATCAAGTGGTACATGAATTATTTCGATTCATGTACCTCTTTCTTTTTCTTTATTTGTTTCATTTGTTCCTGATATTCTTTTTCCACTTCTGTTGTTGTCGGAATAAAAGGTTTTTGATTATAATCGGTTCTTTTACCATATCGCAACATTTCATAAATAATCATTCCATTATTAGGCATACCATTAAATGTTTTCATCGGAACCAAATCAAACAAAACATAGTAAAATGCATAAAAAATAAATCGTTCCCAAAAGTTTTGGTATTCGTGCAGGATTTCATTCGCTAAAAGTGCGTTAATGATCAATGCCAAGATAAGGTTAACGGCAATAGGACCAGCGTAAATACAAATATAAGCAAATTTACTTTCTCTTTTTATCGCATCATAAGAAAACCAACTATATAGATGGTAATATTTTCGAACGTCAAAAATTCCTATTTTAATAATTCGAGGACCAGATCCAATAGTGAGCCTGGGATTTTCCACCCCTAAAATTTTACTTACAATTAAGTAACCAGTTTCTCTTACAAATACTACAATAGGCAAGATGATGAAAGCTGAAATAATTACGGATAGTAAATCTGAAAATCCAAACAAGTTTATCGCTTCCCTCTGTATAATGATTGTGCTTTATTTAATTGAGTACCCTCAGGAAGCGAAATAAACCTTTTGAGATTTTTCCAAATTCCACATTAAAATTGTAAAAGTAAAAGTATCGGTGACGTACCGATACTTTTTTTATGCTTTAGGAAAATCTAAACGTTTGGAAAATTTTTGAGTGATATAACCTATGCTATTTTTATATCATACGAGGTATAGGGATACTGCGTCGTAGTGCGGCGAATAAAGTGTCCGCTGTGATTTTCGCTGCAGGCGGCGACTCCAATGGAGGCCAACACGATGTTGGTCACGAAGACGTTGCCACACGATGTGGCGTTCTTAGCCTTTGTTCCTCTACCTGAGTAAGATGAGACTTCACAACGTACGCGCAAGCGGCGGTGAAGGCTCATCACTCACCCCACGGA
>NZ_JBFTLO010000033.1:0-32402 GCF_056396485.1 Psychrobacillus sp. 05T411
CACTTGCACTGATTTGATTGCTTTCCTAGTAGAATTGGTTGCTTTCCATGAACAGTTGATCGCCCTAATCCATTTTCTGGAACCACATATTTGAAAATCTATATAAAGTTTTGGTTTTTAGCTAGTCGGCACTAATACGTAAGCATTTTCTGTTGATTTTCGCTGTTGGCGGCGACTCCTGCCGGATGAGTAGGCAAATGAGCCATCCCAACGTACGCCAAAGCGGCGGGGATGGCTCATGGCTCACCCGGCGGAAAGCGTCCGACAGCAGCGAAAATCATAGTGGCCACCTTATAAGACTCTTTACGCCGCAGTTTCCCTATTATGTGCGACATCTCATTAATAAAAATCATTTCCATTTGCTATTTGGGTAGGGGTAGAGAATTATAGCCTTTTTTCGATAATAGTATAGCGATCATTTCGTGCAAAGCAAACCAAAATATACAATTATAGTCCAAAGTGTTTTCTGTCCCTTGAAAATATTTTTATGAGAATTTGCACAGAGCGCTTATATTAATCAAATTATTGAAGCATTATGAATATAGAAGTGATAAAATGGTATTGTTCGAAAGTGATTAACGTAGCTAGACGAATCATTCATCCAACAATATCGTATTACATAGGGGGATATAGAAATGCGTATTGGAATTCCGAAAGAAACGAAAAACAACGAAAACCGTGTGGCAATGACGCCTGCTGGGGTAGTGAGCTTAACACATTTTAATCATGAAGTGTATATTGAAACTGGAGCAGGTTTAGGCTCTAGCTTCACAGACCAGGATTATATCGACGCTGGAGCAACAATCGTGCAAACGGCAAAAGAAGCATGGGATCAAGAAATGGTGATGAAAGTAAAAGAACCGACACATGCAGAATTTGATCTTATCCGAGCAGAATCCATTCTTTTCACCTATTTACATTTAGCACCAGAAGATGATTTGACAAGAGTACTTCTGGAAAAGAAAGTAACTGCTATTGCATACGAAACAGTGCAGCTGCCTAATAATACACTTCCATTGCTATCACCGATGAGTGAAGTGGCAGGACGTATGGCAACGCAGATCGGTGCACAATATTTGGAACAAATTAACGGTGGTAAAGGGATTTTACTTGGTGGGGTGCCAGGGGTTCCTCGAGCGAAGGTAGCGGTTGTAGGCGGTGGTATTGCTGGTACAAACGCGGCTAGAGTGGCGTTAGGTATGGGCGCACAAGTGACGATTATTGACCTAAATCCAGATCGTCTTCGTCAACTAGAAGATTTATTTGGTAGCCAAGTACAAACGTTAATCTCTAATCCATATAATATCGGAGAAGCGGTAAGAGAGGCAGATCTAGTTGTTGGAGCGGTTCTGATACCAGGGGCAAAAGCACCGAAGCTTGTTTCAGAAGAAATGATTAAATCTATGTCTCCAGGTTCTGTTGTAATCGACATTGCTATTGACCAAGGTGGAATTTTCGAAACTTCTGACCGTATTACAACACATGATAATCCAACCTATGAAAAGCATGGAGTTGTGCATTATGCAGTGGCAAATATGCCAGGTGCAGTTCCTAGAACGTCTACGATGGCACTTATTAATGCGACTGTTCCTTATGCACTTCAAATTGCCAATAAAGGATATAAACAAGCTTGCTTAGATAATCTAGCATTGCAAAAGGGACTAAATACATTAGCAGGACATATAACATTTAAAGCAGTGGCAGAAGCACAAGGATTACCTTATACGGATGCTGCTACACTTTTGAATTAATAATAGGATAAGCTATCACCCAATTCTGTATGGATTTGGGTGATTTCTAATTTTGCAACATAATGGAGTTGGTGTAATTGATTTACTTATATATTGGGTTAGCGGGAGCTTTAGGAGCTATTTCCCGTTATTTAATAGGGATTATTTTTCTTTCAAATTCTCTTTTTCCATTTGCTACATTAGTCGTTAATTTAGTTGGTTGTTACGCTTTGGCTTATTTAACTTCTAAAGTTTTCTTTTTATCTGATCAGTTAAAGACCGTGATTGGGACAGGTTTTTTAGGAGCGTTTACTACTTTTTCGGCTTTAAGTGTGGAAACTGTCCAAATGTTTGAACAAGGAAAAGTATGGATGGCTTTCTTATATGTAGTGGTAAGTATCGTGGGTGGTATTTTGATGAGTAATTTAGGATGGAAAAAAGAGGTGACCGAATGAATGTCTATTATATTCTAGCTGTAGGAGCTGGAGGATTTTTAGGAGCGATTGCAAGATATTATATTTCTCAAAAATGGAACAACACTGTAGAAGATCGTTTGCCTCTTGGAACGCTTGCAGTTAATCTAGTCGGCTCATTTCTTCTTGGATTCATTTTAAACGTGGCATTAAAGGATATTTATGTATTACTTATTGGTAGCGGATTTCTCGGAGCTTTCACAACATTTTCTACACTCCATAAAGAACTGTTCATTCTTCAAAAATATCCACGAAAATGGATACTGTACTTTGTGATTACTTACGCAGGAGGACTAGGTCTTGCTTGTCTTGGCTATTTTTTAGGAAAATAAAAAGCACCCTTAGAAGAGTGCTTCCTATGCATTAAAGTATTTGTAGTTCTTTCGGGAACTTCGTTAAAACTTCCACGCCGTCCGCCGTAACAACAACATCATCTTCAATACGAACGCCCGTAATTTCTGGGTGGTAGATGCCAGGTTCGATCGTGAATACCATACCGGTTTCCAATTTCATGTCATTTACACCAGTGATAGATGGAAACTCATGTACAGAAATTCCAAGTCCATGGCCTAAACGGTGCGTAAAGTACTCCCCGTATCCTGCATCGGTAATGACGTCACGTGCAATTTTATCTAATTCCATTGCAGTAATTCCTGGTTTTACAGCTTGTACAGCAGCTTCTTCTGCACGTCGAACTGTTTCATAAATTTCTCGTTTATCTGCTGTTGGCTCTCCAAAAGCAACCGTGCGAGTAATGTCAGAACAATAGCCATTATAAACGACACCTAAATCGAATAAGATAAAGTCGCCTTTTTGGATTTTGCGTTCTCCTGGTGTTCCATGAGGGGAAGCAGTTTTTGGTCCACTTAGTACCATCGTATCGAACGACATTTGGGCAGCGCCTTTTTCTTTCACAGCTAGCTCAATTGCATTTAATATTTCGAGCTCCGTTTTCCCTTCCGCAATTTCTTTACATCCTACTTCAATTGCATAATCTGCAAGCTCAGCCGCTTTACGCATATTTACTAATTCTTCTTCGGATTTAATCACACGAAGATCGTTAATTTTTTCATCGATTCTTGAAACTTGTAAATTAGGAATTCTTTCTACTAAAGCTTCTAATCTTTCTACAGTTAAATGTGCTTTTTCAACTGCGAGCGTCGTAATATCGCCCACTTTTTCTTTTATCGTTTGAACGACTATATCCCATGCATTTTCCGTATCCTGATGACCAACAATTTGACCTTGCCAGCCAGCAGCCTTCGCATCTGGAATTTCCATTTGCGGACAAATGATGAAAGGCTCCGCTTCTTTGAAAATAACGACACCTAGTAAGCGTTCATGCGGATTACTTCGGAAACCAGTAAAGTAAAATACATTATCTGGAGTAGTGATGAAGGCCGCTTCCAAATTGTTCGTTTGTAAAAAGCTTTGAATTTTTTGTACTTGATTCATACAGACACCTCTTTTAAATTTATAAATTAAGGATAGCAGAATAAAGGAATTAGCGCATCTCTCGTAGAATGAATACAGGAGGTAAATTATAAATTTGAAGGAGAGATAATGATATGCAAATAAGTTATCACGGACATTCCGTAGTAAAAATCCAAACAAATTCACATACAATACTAATAGACCCTTTTATAAATGGAAATGGACAAACAGATTTAAATGCTTCGGAAGTAACGGCAGATATCATTCTATTAACACATGGACATAATGATCATGTAGGGGATACAGTGGAAATTGCAAAAAGAAGCGATGCTTTAGTTATCGCCCCATTTGAACTTGCTGAATATATAGAATCTCTAGGTGTGAAGGTGCATCCAATGGGATTAGGTGGAGCAAGAGACTTTGAATTTGGAACAGTGAAATTTACACAAGCTTTCCATAGTTCTTCGTATACAACAGAAGCTGGCCAATGGATATATACAGGGATGCCTGCGGGGATATTATTTACGGCAGAAGGTAAAACTATTTACCATGCTGGCGATACGGCATTGTTCGGAGATATGAAATTAATCGGCGATAGAAATACTATTGATGTAGCATTTTTACCTATTGGAGATAATTTTACAATGGGACCAGAAGACGCTGCATATGCTACAGAGCTAATAAAACCAAAAATTGTAGTACCGATTCACTACGATACATTCCCTCCGATTAAACAAGATCCACATAATTTTAAAGAACTTGTCAAGACAGCAGAAGTACAAATATTGCATGCAGGGGACAGTGTGCAACTGCCAAGAGAGTAGAAAAAAAGGGAAATGTGGTACAATAAACGTATAACAATCGTTTGGATGTGACTACATGACAACAAAACATGAACAAATTTTAGCATATATAGAAAAACTTCCTGTTGGGGATAAAATATCGGTTAGGCAAATTGCGAAAGACTTAATAGTAAGTGAAGGAACTGCCTATCGCGCCATAAAAGAAGCAGAAACAAGAAGGTTAGTTAGTACGATTGAACGAGTAGGAACGATAAGAATAGAACTAAAGAAAAAAGAGCATTTCGAACGCTTAACATTCGCGGAAGTTGTAAATATTGTAGATGGACAAGTACTGGGTGGGAAAACAGGTCTTCATAAAACGCTGAATAAGTTTGTAATAGGTGCCATGCAATTAGAAGATATGATGCGTTATGTAGAACCTGGAAATTTACTTATTGTTGGAAATCGCTTGAAAGTTCATGAGACCGCACTACAAGCAGGGGCGGCAATACTTGTGACAGGAGGCTTTGATGTTCCGGAGCCTACTAAAAAATTAGCAGATGAGCTAGAATTGCCTGTCGTCTCCACAAGTTATGATTCATTTACTGTTGCAACGATGATTAACCGAGCAATTGATGACCAATTGATTAAAAAAGATGTGCTTCTTATTGAGGATATTTATATTCCTCTAGAGAAGACTGCCTACCTTCGTACGAACGATCATGTGAAGCACTACCGAGAATTGAATGATGTAACGACACATGGCGGATTCCCAGTAGTAGATAAATCAAATAAATTAGTTGGAATCGTTACTGCTAGAGATGTTATTGGAAAAGAGAATCATGAACTTATTGAAAAAGTGATGACGAAAACACCAATAGCTACTACGATGAAAACTAGTGTGGCGTCGGCGAGTCACCGGATGATTTGGGAAGGAATCGATCTGTTGCCAGTTGTCGGTGATAATAATAATCTGGAAGGGGTTATTAGCAGACAGGACGTATTAAAAGCTTTGCAAGCAGCGTCTAGGCAACCACAAAATGGTGAAACTATTGATGATATTGTGAAACAACAAATAAAAGCAATATCCACCGAGGAATTTATATTTGAATTTGAAGTAACCCCTCAAATGACTGACCATTTTGGCGCAATGTCTTATGGTGCCTTTACCATATTAGTAACAGAAACTGGCTCTCAAACGTTGAAGATTCGTAAACGGGGAGAGAGTGTTGTGGAAAACATGACCATTTATTATACGAAGCCAATCCAATTGGAAAGTATTCTCCGTGTACATGTTAKAGTTTTAGAAATGAGTAGAAAAGTGGCAAAAATGGACATAGAAGTTTTCAATGAAAAACAATTAGTAGGAAAAGCAATGCTCACATATCAACTGCTCGAGAGATAAAAAATGATGCAGCTACAAAGGCTGCATCATTCTAATACTTATTGATTTAATCTTAGTTCTTCTTCAACGAACTGCCTATAATGTTTGCTCGCTTTATAATTATGATACATAAAATAACCACCAATTAAGACAAACAAACCAGAAACAGCGTAAGTAACAGAGGATTGGTAAATATTTAAAAAGTTAATACCAAAGAATAACATGAAAGCACCAAGACATACAGACGCCCTTGCAGCAAACCATTTTTTACGAATTGGTAAATGTGTCCGCAACTGCTTCGTTTTAAAATAGAAATACCAAACAAATGAGACAACTATTGCACATATTAATATAACATTAAGAATCATTATGAACCTCCAATAAAGTGAAACTTTTATCATATCCTTCTAATATTGTAATAGTAAATTTCAAAAAATGCGAATGGAAAACTTGACTATCAAAGGAGAAATAAAATGAAAAGACAAATCATCGACACAATCGAACGCTTTGATAAAATTATTATTCATCGCCATGTGCGGCCAGATCCAGATGCTTACGGATCTCAAATTGGACTGAAAGAGTTAATCTCCCTAAATTATCCCAACAAAAAAGTACTAGCAACAGGAACACATGAACATACTTTAGACTTTCTTGCCCGTCCAGATACAGTGAAGGATGAGGACTTTACAGATGCATTAATCATTGTTACGGATACAGCAAATACGGAAAGAATAGATGATGAACGTTATAAATTAGGAAGCTTACTTATAAAAATTGATCATCATCCAAATGATGATGCCTATGGAGATTTACTTTGGGTCGATACAAATGCGAGCTCTGTAAGTGAATTGATCTGTGAGCTATTTGTAGAAGGCAAGGACTATAAAGACTGGAAAATGAATGCGACTGTTGCAAGACTTCTTTATGCAGGAATTGTAGGTGATACCGGTCGATTCATGTTCCAAAGCACGACAGAACAAACGATGAAATTTGCGGGGCGATTAATTTCTTATGGCTTTGATCGTACAAATTTGTTTAATGAAATGTATGAAGTAGAAAGCAACCTCCTCCAATTAAAAGGACATATATACGCAAACTTTGAAATGGATGATAACGGCGTGGGATATATGAAACTAACAAGGGAATTGTTAGAGGAATACAATGTATCTGATTCGGAAGCTTCTCTGTTAGTTAGCGTGCTAGCAGATGTGAAAGGGATGAAATGCTGGGTATTCTTCATAGAAGATGCGGATACAATTCGTGTTCGCTTGCGATCGAAAGGTCCCGTCATTAACATGCTAGCGAAAAAATATGGTGGCGGTGGTCATCCACTTGCCGCAGGTGCTTCTGTACAAACTTGGGAAGAAGCTGACCTAGTAATTGAAGATTTAAAAAAGCTGTAAATTGAGGTGTGTTATATGGAAACAGTATATCCACAAATTGTGACATCAGCGGATATGCTGAAAAGTACAATTCAATTGGAGCCACTTATTGAAAAGTTAACAAGCAATAACGCAAAGGCAGTTGCCATTACAAATAGTACTTTGTATGGCATTATGCCTTTTTGGCATGAGATGAAAAAACATCATATTCACCCAGTTATTGGACTGTCGATACAGGTCCAATTAGATGAAAAATGTATTCCGCTCCTTATGTATGCGGAAAATAATAAAGGTTACGAAAGTCTGTTGAAAATTTCTAGTAGTTTAGAAACGAGAGAACTTACGGAGCTTCCAAAGAAATGGCTTCAAGCATATAAAGCTGGCATTATTGCTGTCTATAAAGGAGATAAACAGTTTACTTCAGGCTCATTAAAGGAGTTGAACGATCTATTAGGAAGTAATAATTTGTATATTGGGGTAGAGCGAACAAATGGCCTAAAGCAAAATGTAGAAGACGACATAATAGAAGCATCGAAGGAATTCTCTATTCCCATCACTGTTTATCATAAAAGTCGTTATGTACAAAAAGAAGATGCCTTTGCTTTTGAAGTTTTGAATGCTATGGATCAATCATTAAAAATGACTGATCGTAATCGCTTAAAACCTACGGATGATTCTTATCATGTGTTGACAGAAAAAGAATGGGCAGAATGGTTTTCGGACGTTCCTCAATGGCTTGGAAATACGAAGTCAATGCTAGAAAGATGCCATGTCGAATTCGACAAACAGGCGCATATTATGCCGAAATTTCCTGTACCTGAACAGCAAAATGCAAAGGAATATTTGCGAGCACTTTGTGAAGAAGGTTTACACGCTCGTTTAGCCGAAGTGACACAACAATACAAAGAGCGGCTTCATTATGAACTACAAATTATTAATGAAATGAATTACGAAGACTATTTTCTAATCGTGCAAGATTTTATGAAATTTGCTAAAAGAGCAGGTATTTTAACTGGTCCGGGACGAGGGTCATCTGCAAGTTCACTTGTTGCCTATTCTCTTTTTATAACAGACGTGGACCCTATGCATTACGGTCTTTTATTCGAACGTTTTTTAAATCCGGAACGTATTACGATGCCCGATATTGACATTGATTTTGCAGATTCAAGAAGAATGGAAGTTATCCGATACGTTGCCGAAAAGTATGGAAAAAACTATGTTTCGCAAATAATAACATTTGGTACATTATCCGCAAAGGCAGTAGCAAGGGAAGTTGCTAGAATCTTTGGTTTTGAATCTTCTACGTTAGAAGCAATTTCTTCTTTTATACCGAACAAAAACGGCATTACATTGCAAGAGGCGTTTGCACAATCTCAAAAGCTTCGTGAGTTTATACAAACAGAAGAAATACGAAAAAAGTGGTTCGAGGTTGCACTTGCACTAGAAGGGTTGCCTAGAAATGCCTCTACGCATGCTGCTGGAGTTGTCTTATCCCCCATTCCTTTAGTAGATGTAGTTCCAATTCAAATGGGGCATGACGATTTGTTTTTAACGCAATGGCCGATGAAAGAAGTAGAGCAGGTTGGCTTGTTAAAGATGGATTTCCTCGGACTAAGAAACTTAACTATAATTGAACGTATCTTAAAAATTATCTATAAAAATCAGACCCCTTCATTTTCACTTGATAAGATTCCTATGGATGATCAGCGTACTTTTCAGCTTTTACGAAACGGGGATACAACTGGCGTCTTTCAACTAGAATCTGCGGGTATGCGTCAGGCGCTAAAACAAATTCAGCCGTCTAAATTCGAAGACATTGTAGCCGTGAATGCTCTTTATAGACCAGGTCCAATGGAAAGTATTCCACTTTATGCGAAACGAAAACTAGGTCAATTACCGGTGACATTCGAACATCCTGTTTTACAGCCGATTCTACAAGAAACGTATGGCATAATTGTCTATCAAGAACAAATTATGCAAATTGCATCCCAAATGGCGGGATTTACTTTTGGAGAAGCAGATTTACTCCGTAGAGCAGTAAGTAAGAAAAATCGGGATATACTGCAAAAAGAAAGAACCCATTTTGTACAAAAAGCAATACAACTAGGTCATTCCGAACAGGCTGCTTCATCTGTATATGATCTGATCGTTCGTTTTGCAGATTATGGTTTTCCAAAAAGCCATGCGGTAGCATACAGTGTCATTTCTTACCAAATGTCATTTTTAAAAGCCCATTTCCCTGTTGAATTTTATTGTGCATTACTTAGCACAGCAACTGGCAATCAAGACAAAATCAATCAACTAGTAATGGAAATGAAGCAAAAAGGAATTCCAATACTTCCTCCTTCCATATTTAATAGTTATAGCTTTTTCACAGTGGAAGGTAATGGTGTAAGATTTGGTTTACAAGCGATTAAAGGAGTTTCACATGCCTTTACCCAAAAATTATTGCAACTAAGAACGAACGGAACAAAAAAGTGGGATGATCTTTTTGATCTAGCTGCGGATTTATCTGCTATCCACTTTACTAGGAAAAATATGGAACCACTTATTAAAGCAGGCGCACTGGATAATTTTCAAGAAGAGCGCTCTACTTTGCTTGCAACACTAGATGCCGCTGTAAAATATGCAGAACTCATTAGTCCTACAGAAGACACTGACTTATTTGAAGGAAATGCTACTCATTTTGGAAAATCAAAATATATTAGAACCGATGAATTGCCATTAATGATAAAGCTTCAATTTGAAAAAGAAGTGCTAGGTCAATACTTTTCAGAGCATCCGACGGTTTCAAAGAAAAAGAATATTTCGCAGAAAGTAACTAATATTTGGGATGTACTTCAATCATCGAGGGATGGCAAAGTGACAGTAGTCGGATTAATACAAGATATTAAAAAGATACGAACCAAAAAAGGAGAATCGATGGCTTTTATCACGATTCAAGATGAAACGGGAGGGATATCTGTTACGCTCTTCCCAGACGATTATGCAAATTACAATTCCTTGTTAGAAGAACTTGCCATCATTGTAGTAGAAGGTAAATCGGAGCGACGCAATGGTCGAACTCAAATAATAGGAAAACAAGTTTCACTATAGACTGTACATATGTTGTACAGTTTTTTCTTTACGTTTTCCTTATTTTTTTGTATGCTATTAACTATGAGTGGTCAGACCACTTTGTAATTAATGGAAGAGTGAGGATTGGATGATCCCAAATAATAACTCGAGAAAAATGTTTTTAGAAATAGTGAAACAACTTAGACAACTCATTCATGATGAAAACATTCCGGTGGGTGGCAAATTACCATCCGAAAGAGAGCTTGCGGAGCGTTTACAAGTTGGACGTTCAACCGTTAGGGAAGCACTTAGAAGTTTAGAATTGCTTGGAATAATAGAAACTAGACGGGGAGAAGGAACTTTTCTTTCTGATTTTCGAAAACACCAGTTAGTGGAATTATTATCTACTTTTATATTGCAGGATGCTAGATCCAAAAAAGATGTGCATACAACGATGCATGCTTTAGAAAAAGAATCCATTCGGACAATATGCATGACCGAACAACTGCAAAGACAATCGATTTGGGACGCTTTTTTAGATAAATTAAAGGAAGAAATGATTCAAGAAGACATCATCCGAGAAATAATTATACTATCTAATAATAGATTAGCTTTGAAAATTTGGTTTTTATTGAAACAATTTGCAGGTGAACCTTATCGTAGTTCGATGAATGTAAAAGAGAAAGAAGTATGGAAACTACTTTTGAACAATTTAAAAGTTGGGAATGAGCAACAAGCAATATCCTATTATAATGAATGGAAATTGTTAATGAATAGGGGAGAAATAAAATGATTCGAGATATATTTAGAAAAAATCAAAAAAAGAGGTATGCGACAATACCAACTGAGAAAGCGAAAAACGATGTACCAGAAGGAATTATGATGAAATGCCCGGAATGTCGAAAAAATGTTTTCACAAAAGATTTAATGAAAAACTTAAAAGTTTGCCCGACGTGTGATCATCACATGAAAATGACTGCATATGAACGAGTAGAAATCTTTTTAGATGAAAACACATTTCAATCGATGGATGATCATTTACAAACAGTAAATCCATTAAATTTTCCAAGCTATACGGAAAAGATTAAATCAGATGCAAAGAAAACTGGTTTAAACGAAGCAGTACTTACTGGTGTGGGCCAATTAGACGGTCAAAAAGTAGTTGTAGCCATAATGGATTCCCATTTTAGAATGGGTTCTATGGGCTCTGTTGTCGGAGAAAAAATTACGAGAGCTATTGAAAAAGCAACGGAGCTGCAAATTCCCTTCATTATTTTCACTGCTAGTGGTGGAGCGAGAATGCAAGAAGGTGTTTTATCGTTAATGCAAATGGCGAAAACTTCTGTAGCTTTAAGAAGACATAGTGATCACGGACTTTTATATATTTCCATTTTAACGCACCCAACAACCGGTGGCGTATCGGCTAGTTTTGCATCTGTTGGAGATATTAACATTGCGGAACCTAAAGCATTGATCGGATTTGCAGGACGACGAGTTATCGAACAAACAGTTCGTGAAAAACTTCCAGAGGATTTTCAAACTGCGGAATTTTTAATGGATCATGGTCAGCTAGACGCAGTCATTCATCGAAAAGATATGCGCGACAATGTGGCAGCACTTGTCCGTATGCATATGAGTAAGGAGGTTTCTAAATGGTAAAAACTATGCCGTTTGAAGAACCAGTTGTTCAGTTAAAAGCAAAAATTGAAGAGTTAAAAGAGTATACAGTTAATGCAGAAGTGGATATGACGGAAGAAATAACAAATTTAGAAAAAAGATTACAAAGATTAGAACAAGAAATATATGAAAATATGGAGCCTTGGGATCGAGTGCAAGTTGCTCGTCATCCAAGTCGACCGACAACAAGAGATTATATTCAACTTTTATTCACTGATTTCATCGAGCTACATGGAGATCGTCTTTACGGAGATGATGCAGCGATCATTGGCGGAATAGCATTATTTGATGGTAAACCTATTACGATTATTGGTCATCAGCGTGGAGTTGATACGAAAGAAAATATTAAACGTAATTTCGGTATGCCACATCCAGAAGGGTATCGGAAAGCATTACGTTTAATGAAGCAAGCAGAAAAATTCAATCGTCCAATCATTTGTTTCATCGATACAAAAGGTGCTTATCCAGGCAAAGCGGCGGAAGAGCGTGGTCAAAGTGAAGCAATCGCCAGAAATTTAGTAGAAATGGCTGGTTTAAAAGTGCCGGTTATTAGTGTTGTCATTGGAGAAGGTGGAAGTGGAGGTGCACTTGCACTTGGGGTAGCCAATCATATTCATATGTTGGAAAACTCTACATACTCCGTTATTTCTCCTGAAGGAGCAGCATCTATTTTGTGGAAAGATGCATCACTTGCAAAGCAAGCAGCAGAAGCGATGAAAATTACTGCACCTGATTTAAAAAAGATGAATATTATTGATGCAGTTATTCGCGAGGTATACGGTGGTGCCCATAGAGATTCAGAAGCACAAGCAATGTACATGAAAGATGTACTAATCAACTCTCTTCGCGAGCTTTCTAAACTTTCTGCTGAAGAGTTAATAGATAACCGTTATAATAAGTTTAAACATATTGGAGAATTCAACGAATAAAAAAATGCGTCTATAGTGACGCATTTTTTTTGGGTCCATTCATGATAAGATGGAATTATCAAATTTAAAAGTTTGGAGGAACCATTGTGAAGCGTATAGGTGTATTAACGAGTGGTGGAGACGCTCCTGGGATGAATGCTGCAATACGTGCTGTAGTAAGAAAAGCAATTTACGAGGGACTCGAAGTAGTTGGGATCTTTCATGGATATCAAGGCTTAATCGATGGAAATATGGAAGTGTTAAATTTAGGTTCCGTTGGTGATATTATTCAAAGGGGTGGAACGAAGCTTTTTTCTGCAAGATGTCCAGAATTTCGAACAGAAGAAGGTCAACAAAAAGCGATTGAGCAATTAAAAGCAAACGGGATCGAGGGTCTTGTTATTATCGGCGGAGATGGTTCCTATCGTGGTTCGATGACGTTAACGAAACAAGGTTTTCCATGTGTTGGAATACCTGGAACGATTGACAATGATATTCCAGGAACAGACTACACGCTTGGTTTCGATACGGCACTTAATACGGTAATCGACTGTATCGATAAAATTCGAGATACTGCGACTTCACACGACCGAACATTTATAGTAGAAGTAATGGGAAGAGATGCGGGAGATCTAGCTTTGTGGGCTGGTTTAGCAGGTGGAGCAGAGACCATTATAATTCCGGAAGTAAAGATGAATATGGAAGAAGTCGTGGAACGTTTAAAAAGTGGTACATCCCGAGGCAAAAAACATAGTATTATTATCGTGGCAGAAGGTGTCATGAGTGGTTCAGAATTTGCGGCGAATCTAATGGAGCATGCGAATATTGAAACACGCGTATCGGTTTTAGGTCATATTCAGCGTGGCGGTTCTCCTACAGGTCGTGACAGAGTACTCGCAAGTATGTTCGGTGCAAGGGCTGTAGAAGTACTAATAGCTGGTTCCGGAGGACGAGCTGTTGGCATACGGAATCATCGAGTGGTAGACTATGATATGAATGAAGCATTTGAGAAAAGCGAATTATTCGATGAAAATATGTATCAATTATCAAAAGAATTATCTATCTAAAACAAACAAATAATTCTTCTACATAGAAAGGACTTGGACGATGAGAAAAACGAAAATAGTTTGTACAATTGGACCTGCAAGTGAATCGGAGGAAATGTTAGAAAAGCTAATCGAGGCTGGGATGAACGTAGCACGATTAAACTTTTCCCACGGAAGCCATGAAGAACATGCTGCTAGGATTAAAACTATTAGAGAAGTGTCTAAAAAAGTAGGGAAAATTGTAGGTATTCTATTAGATACAAAAGGACCCGAAATTCGAACTCATAAAATGGAGAATGATGCAATTGAATTGACAACTGGACAAACAGTTGATATTTCCATGACAGAAGTTTTAGGTAATAGCGAACGTTTTTCTATTTCATATGAAAAACTTATAGAAGATGTCCAAGAAGGTTCTATTATTTTACTGGATGATGGTTTAATCGAGTTAATCGTAACAAATATTAATACAACTGATGGCGTTATTTCTACCTATGTTCAAAATGCAGGTACGTTAAAAAACAATAAAGGTGTAAATGTACCAGGAGTTTCTGTACAATTGCCTGGAATAACAGAGAAAGATGCGAAAGATATTCTTTTTGGAATTGAGCAAGATGTAGATTTCGTCGCGGCTTCTTTTGTTCGACGTGCGAAGGATGTACTAGAAATTAGAGAATTGCTTGAAAATAATAATGGTTCCCATATTCAAATTATCCCAAAAATTGAAAATCAAGAAGGCGTCGATAATATTGATGAAATTATTCAAGTATCAGATGGTTTAATGGTTGCAAGGGGAGATCTTGGTGTAGAAATTCCGGCTGAAGAAGTTCCTTTAGTACAAAAAAGTCTTATAAAAAAATGTAATGAAGCAGGAAAACCTGTTATTACTGCAACCCAAATGCTAGACTCCATGCAACGTAACCCAAGACCAACGCGTGCGGAAGCTAGTGATGTTGCAAATGCAATTTTGGACGGAACAGATGCAATTATGCTTTCAGGTGAAACAGCGGCTGGTTTTTATCCAGTAGAATCTGTTCAAACAATGGATAAAATTGCAAAAAGAACAGAAAATGCAATTGACTATCGTGCTCATGTATCCAAGTTAAGTAAAGCACGTGAAGTAAACTTAACAGATGCAATTGGACAAGCTGTTGCACATACCGCAATTAACTTAAAAGTAAAAGCAGTTATTGCCCCAACAGAAAGCGGCCATACGGCTAAAATGATTGCTAAATTCAGACCGGGAGTTCCAATTATTGCAGTAACATCGTCTAATCTTCCTTCTAGAAAGCTTTCTCTTGTGTGGGGCGTTTACCCAATCGTTGGGAAAAAAGCATATTCAACGGACGAAGTGTTAGAAATAGCAATCGAAGAAAGTATTGTCCATGAGTATGTAACTCATGGTGATTTAGTTGTTATTACTGCAGGGGTTCCAGTAGGTGAAGCTGGAACAACGAACTTGATGAAAGTACATGTAATTGGTGACAAAGTTGCTAAAGGGCAAGGAATTGGCAAATCTTCTGCTCATGGAAAAGCAATTGTTGTGCATAATGCTCAAGAGTTAATAGGACAAGATACAACGAATAGTATTATTGTTACAATTGGTTCTGATCGTGATATGGTACCAAGTATTGAAACGTGTAAAGGTCTTATAACAGAAGAAGGCGGTTTAACTAGTCATGCAGCCGTTGTAGGACTAAGTTTAGGAATTCCAGTCATCGTAGGTGTAGAAAATGCAACTAAACTGATAAAAGATGGTCAAGAGTTAACGATAGATGCTATAAGTGGCGCTATTTACCACGGTCACGCAAGCATCATATAAAAAATTGCCTCACCAATTAGGGTGGGGCAATTATTCTAGGGAGTCTAGCTCCAGCGCCTTACCTGTCGGGACAGAAATAGGCGCTTAAGCTTTTCTCAGGAAGGTGAATTTATGAAATGGATAATAGGTCTTATCATTGTAATTCCAGCTATAGAGTTATATATACTACTCTTATCCGGCAAAACTATTGGAGCTGGCTTTACGCTTCTCTTAATTTTAGCAAGTGGAGTTATCGGTGCTTACTTTGCCAAAAAACAAGGATTAAGAGCTTTCCGAGAAGTTTCGGATAATATTAAAAATGGTCAGGCTCCAGGGGAAGCTGCTATTAATGGAATCTTTGTCTTTATTGGTTCCATCTTAGTCATATTGCCTGGTTTTATATCTGATATCCTCGGCTTTATGTTATTATTCGCCCCTACTAGGAACTTGTTTAAACCTCTACTATACCGTTGGATTCGTAAAAAGATGAAAAATGGTCAAGTTATCGTGATGAAGTCTTCATAAGGCTCTCCCATTTATTTGCGATCAAATAAATGAAAGGGCTAAATAATATCCCTATAAACCCAAAGATTAAAATGGCTGCCGCGCTTAGAAAGAATACGTGGACAGCCTTTATTTGCATAGAGGAGGACCAAAGCACGTTCTCTACGATATGCCTAGTTAACTGAACGAAAATATATAATAGCAGAACGATTATCCCGGCCATTCGTTGCTCCATTAGGAAAAAGTAAACACTAAGTGGTATGAGTATAATCCCAGTTCCTAAAAAAGGAATACTATCCACCAACGATACAAGAAAAGCATATTTTACAGGGTTATGTAAACCTAATAATTGAAAGCCCATCGATAAAAGTACAAAGGTTAATAAAAAAAGTTTTAACTCTACTGAAATAAATTTATTCATCACACCAGATGATTTTTTTAACGCTCTTTGAGAGAAAGCTCGTGCTTTTTTAGGGAAGTAAACAAGAAACCAATGGCGATCTTTCATCGATTCATATAAAGAAAAAAATAAACCAATGCTAAATAAAAGAACTTCGAAAAAATAAGAAGGTAAATTTGTCAAGTTTAATAATAGATCATTCAAAACTTTGTTTAATAAGTGTTGAAACTTTCCTTCAAAAAATACGAAAATGGGATGTTCTTTCAGTTCGACAAAAGGTAATAACATAACATGTTCGTGTACAAGTGGAAGAAGATCTAGGAGAGCTTGTACAATAACAACTAGAAATAATATAAAACTAGACAATATAAGTGCCTCTGTTAACAATACACTTAAAGCAATTGGAAGTTTTACATTTTTGTGAAAGAAATTTGTAATCGGATATAAAAAATAGCCACATATAATTGCTATAGATAAAGGATAAGCAACGACTAAAATTAGTATAATTATTCCAAGTGGTATCCAAAGAGAGCTAATTTCTTTCTTATTTATTTGTAGAGTAATCATTTTCATCCATTCTTTTCAAAATATTAGGAGAAAGAAACATTATTTTTTAATAATTTTAAGCGTTTTCATTCACAAAATCGCCAAATATGATTATACTAGGATTGTAAGGATTAATAGGTACATAATTAATGCAGATGATTCTTCGTTCAACGATTAAAGGTGGCGAATTATTATACTGTAGAAGGGGAGATTTCGAAATGACAACAACTCGTGGTTTAGAAGGTGTTGTAGCTGCAGAGACTGCCATCAGTTCTATTATTGATGACACGCTTACATACGTTGGCTACAATATTGACGATTTAGCAACAAATGCAAGCTTTGAAGAAGTAGTGTATTTATTATGGCAAAAACGCCTTCCAAAAGCAGAAGAGCTAGCGGAACTAAAACAACAATTAGCTGATAATATGGCTGTTCCTCAAGAAGTTTTAAATCATTTCAAAACGTATCCAATTGATAAAGTTCACCCTATGTCCGCTCTAAGAACTGCCGTATCCATGCTAGCATTATATGATGACGCTGCAGAAGATATGTCTGATGAGGCTAATTATTTAAAAGCCATTCAATTACAAGCAAAAATTTCCACATTAGTTACAGCATTTTCTCGTGTTCGTAAAGGCTTGGAACCAGTTGCACCAAGAACAGATCTTGGTTATGCTGCAAACTTCTTGTACATGCTTTCTGGCGAACTTCCAAAAGATATCGAAGTGGAAGCATTTGATAAAGCACTTGTACTGCATGCAGACCATGAGTTAAATGCATCTACATTTACTGCACGTGTTTGTGTAGCTACGCTTTCCGATATGTATTCAGGTGTTGTAGCGGCGATTGGTGCTTTAAAAGGTCCACTTCATGGTGGGGCTAATGAGCAAGTAATGAAAATGTTAACTGAAATTGGTTCAGTTGATAATGTGGACAAGTATATAAACGAAAAATTAGAAAACAAAGTGAAAATTATGGGCTTTGGTCACCGCGTTTATCGTCAAGGAGATCCACGTGCCAAACACTTGCGTGAAATGTCTAAAAAACTTACTACACTTAACGGTGAGTCAAAATTATATGATATGTCGATTCGTATTGAAGAAATCGTTACTGGACAAAAGAATTTACCACCTAACGTAGATTTCTACTCTGCATCAGTATATCATTCTTTAAACATTGACCATGATCTATTCACACCTATTTTTGCAGTATCCCGTGTGTCTGGTTGGACAGCACATATTCTTGAGCAATACGCTAACAACCGCTTAATCCGACCTCGCGCAGATTATGTCGGACCTGGTATGCAAAAATATATTCCTATTGAGGAAAGATAATCGTATAGTTCTAAAAAATTTAGCTAAAGCAACTTATTTAAGTTGATAGCATTATAGATATTGTAGGAGGAAATGATAAAATGACAACTGGTAAAATCACTGTAGAAAACGGAGTACTTAACGTACCTAACACAGCAATTATTCCTTTCATCGAAGGAGACGGGACTGGTCCTGACATTTGGGCAGCAGCTTCACGCGTTTTAGAAGCGGCAGTTGAAAAAGCATATAATGGTGAAAAGAAAATTGAGTGGAAAGAAGTACTTGCTGGTCAAAAAGCATTTGATCAAACTGGCGAATGGTTACCACAAGAAACTTTAGACGTTATTAAAGAATATTTAATCGCTATTAAAGGACCACTTACAACACCAATCGGTGGTGGTATTCGTTCATTAAACGTAGCATTACGTCAAGAACTTGATCTATATACATGCTTACGCCCAGTTCGTTATTTCAATGGTGTTCCTTCTCCAGTAAAACGTCCAGAAGATACTGACATGGTTATTTTCCGTGAGAACACAGAAGATATTTATGCAGGTATTGAATATGCAAAAGGTTCGGATGAAGTGAAAAAACTTATCAATTTCCTTCAAGATGAAATGGGTGTTAACAAAATCCGTTTCCCTGAAACTTCTGGTATTGGTATTAAACCAGTTTCTGAAGAAGGTACTAAACGTTTAGTTCGCGCTGCACTTAACTATATTATTAAAGAAGGTCGCGAATCTTTAACGCTTGTTCATAAAGGGAATATTATGAAATTCACTGAAGGTGCTTTCAAAAATTGGGGTTACGAAGTTGCTGAGCAAGAATTCGGTGATAAAGTATTCACTTGGAACCAATACGATCAAATTAAAGAAGAGCAAGGAACTGAAGCTGCTGACAAAGCACAAGCGGATGCACTTGCAGCTGGTAAAATCTTAGTTAAAGATTCAATCGCTGATATCTTCTTACAACAAATCTTAACTCGTCCAAAAGAGTTCGATGTAGTTGCTACGATGAACTTAAACGGTGACTATATTTCTGATGCACTTGCTGCTCAAGTTGGTGGTATTGGTATTGCTCCTGGAGCTAATATTAACTACGTAACTGGACATGCTATTTTCGAAGCAACTCACGGGACAGCTCCAAAATATGCAGGTCTTGATAAAGTAAACCCATCTTCTGTAATCCTTTCAGGTGTATTAATGCTTGAGCACCTAGGTTGGAATGGAGCTGCAAAACTAATCACGGACTCAATGGAAAAATCAATTGCTTCTAAAGTTGTAACTTATGACTTTGCTCGTCTAATGGACGGAGCGACAGAAGTGAAATGTTCTGAGTTCGCAGATGTGCTAATTAAAAACATGTAATTTGAAAATGAATTTTGGTTTGTTAGGAAGGGAATTTTTCCCTTCCTTTTATTATAGAACAAAGGAGCGTTTTCTAATGACATTGAAAAGAAGTAAAATCTCAGTTATCGGCGGCGGATTCACTGGAGCCACAACGGCATTCTTACTTGCTCAAAAGGAACTTGGAGATATTGTACTTGTAGATATTCCACAAGCGGAAAACCCGACAAAAGGAAAAGCTTTAGATATGGCAGAAGCAGGTCCGGTACAAGGTTTTGATGCTAATATCATCGGTACTTCTAACTACGAAGATACAAAAGATTCGGATGTTGTCATTATTACTGCAGGTATTGCACGTAAACCGGGTATGAGCCGTGACGACTTAGTTCAAACAAACCAAAAAGTCATGAAAGCTGTAACAAGCGAAATCGTAAAATATTCCCCAAATACAACAATCATCGTCTTAACAAATCCGGTAGATGCGATGACTTATACTGTATATAAAGAATCAAGATTGCCAAAAGAACGTGTAATCGGACAATCTGGCGTTCTGGATACAGCTCGCTTCCGCACGTTTGTAGCGCAAGAATTAAACTTATCTGTTAAAGATGTAACTGGTTTTGTTCTTGGGGGACACGGCGATGATATGGTCCCATTAGTAAGATATTCCTATGCTGGTGGAATTCCATTAGAAAAGCTGATTGACGCTGCACGTTTAGAAGAGATTGTTGATCGCACCCGTAAAGGTGGCGCGGAAATAGTTAACCTTCTAGGAAACGGTTCTGCCTACTATGCCCCAGCAGCTGCACTAGTTGAAATGGCTGAAGCGATTCTGAAAGATCAAAAACGTGTATTACCATCAATCGCTTATTTAGAAGGCGAATATGGGATGGATGGAATTTATCTGGGCGTTCCAACTGTACTTGGTGCAGGCGGCATCGAGAAAATTATTGAGCTTGAGTTAACAGAGGAAGAAAAAGGATTATTAAGCAAATCTGCTGACTCTGTCAAAGCCGTTATGAAAGTTTTAGTATAATTCACGATAATATTAGTCGAGCGTGGGAAACCCGCTCGATTTTTTTTGCACTTATTGTTAAGATAGATATAACTAATTGATGGGAGGATGAAATTTTGTTATTGGGTAAAATACAGAAAAAGGGTAGAAGTATAAACGATTTAATTGTTGGTGAAAAATTAACCATTACTGAAAAAATAGAAGATAAAGATTTACTTCTATATTTAGGGTTAACAAATGATAATAATCCTTTATATATTCAGCATGATTTTGCTTCCAAAACAATTTATGCAAAACCGATTGTCCCACCAATTATGTTAATGGGCATTATAACAGCTGCTATCTCCAAATACCTTCCTGGTCCTGGATCGTACATAACCAAACAAAATATCAGCTTTCTAGCGCCTGCTTACCACTATTCAACCTTGAAGTTTAAGTTTGAAATAATAGAGATTGATCTAGACGCAAATGGAGTAGTAATTTCTGTTACTGCTAAAGATGAACAGAATAATGTAGTGTTGGCTGGTACTTTTTACGTGAACCCACCGACAATCGAACAGTAAATCGACATTTAAAGTTAAATGATTTGGAATGGGGGTTTCAAATCAACTTTGGAGGCATATAAATGAAAAAAGTATTAGTCGTGGATGATGAAAGCTCAATCGTAACATTATTAAAATATAATCTAGAAGAAGCAGGTTTTGACGTCATTACTGCAAATGATGGTTTAGAAGGTTTGAATCTTGCAATAGAAGAAACTCCAGATGTCATCGTATTAGATTGGATGTTACCACATATGGACGGAATGGAAGTATGTAAAGAGCTTCGCATTAAAAAAATTCAAACACCTATTATTATGCTGACTGCAAAAGATGAAGAGTTTGATAAAGTGCTTGGTCTTGAATTGGGGGCAGATGATTACATGACAAAACCATTTAGCCCACGTGAAGTAACTGCTCGTGTAAAAGCGATGATACGACGTTCCACGATTTCTACCGAGCATCAGATGAATGAAGTAAAACAGAAAGAAGAAATGTACTCATTTGGACCATTGCACATTTATCCAGAGCGATTTGAAGTACTTTTAAATGATGAACCTATAGAGTTTACACCGAAAGAATTTGAATTACTTGTGTACTTAATTGAAAACAAAAATAGAGTACTTACACGTGACCAATTATTAAGCGCTGTATGGAACTATGATTTTGCAGGAGATACGCGAATAGTCGATGTTCATGTTAGCCATTTACGAGATAAAATCGAAGAAAATAGTAGAAAACCAATTTTCATCAAAACGATTCGAGGTCTAGGATATAAATTCGAGGAACCAAAATCGTAATGAAAAGATTTCAATCCAAAATATTACGAACGTATTCTATAGTAATTGGATTAATATTGGCTAGTCTTGGACTTGTTCTTGGGCAACTTTATCCTGTTTTTGTTGATCATTCCACTGTTATTTTAATCGACTCAAAAATGGAACAAGTATCCGAGTATTTAGTTGAAACAGAACTTTCAGTTGAAGAACAAGCGAATATAAAGCAACTATTAAATTCTACTTTTCAACATCAGGAAATCGCAAATGAGCAAAATTCGCTTTGGTTATTTTTATTTTTTATATTATTAGCTACTTTTCTAATTGCTTTGTTTTTAGGTTCTAATATATTTAAAAAGTATGCTCAACCGATAGAACATTTAACAGAAACTGCAATGGAACTTGCAAGAGGAAATTATCGTATTCGCGCTTTTGAAGATGATTTTTCTGGGATGTCTGCATTAAGTAATTCTATCAATATTTTAGCACGCAATTTACATGATATTTCGGTTATGCGTGAAACGGAAAAAGAGCGATTAAAAACATTAATCGAGAACATGGGTAGTGCCTTAATAATGATTGATCGAAATGGACTTGTTACGATTGTGAATCGATCATTTTTGGAGCAATTACAAATAACTTTAGAAAATATTGATGGTAAACTTTTTCGTAAAATTGGACTTCCGGATCAAATAGAAGATTTTATCAATAAATTATTTTTAACAGAGTCTTCATACCGTGAACAAATTAAAATTAAACGTAATCTACATACTTATTATAAGGATGCTTACGGTGCCCCTGTAATAGGAGAACATGGAAGATGGTTAGGTATTGTAGTAGTAATGCACGATATTACAGAGCTTGTGAAATTAGAGCAAGTTCGAAAAGATTTTGTGGCAAATGTATCACATGAACTAAAAACACCGGTAACTTCTATTAAAGGATTTTCGGAAACCTTATTATATGGAGCTTACAAAAATGAAGAAACTTTACTTTCTTTTTTAGAAATTATTCATAAAGAAAGTAATAGATTGCAAATGCTTATAACCGATTTGTTAGACCTTTCCAAAGTAGAGCAAGTAGGGTATGAAGTTAACTTGCATGATGTAAAATTGAATGACGTATTAAATCGATGTTTGGAAATGGCTTCACATCTTTTAGAGGAAAAAGAAATAGAGTTGGTGCTAAAGGTAGAAGACTCGGTCAGAGTGTTGGGAGATTCCAATCGTTTAATGCAAATTCTGATGAATCTAGTGACAAATGCCATTACGTATTCACCCGATCATACAACTTTACATATTTCCATTTTCAAAAATGAAAAGTATGGTATATTCCGTATTCAAGACGAAGGAATTGGAATTAGTAAAAAAGAGATTAGTCGAATATTTGAACGTTTTTATCGTGTAGATCGTGCGCGAAGTAGAAACTCAGGTGGTACAGGCTTAGGCCTAGCGATTGTAAAGCATTTAGTTGAGGCGCATCATGGGTTAATAGAAGTTGAAAGTGAAGTTGGTAAAGGTACATGTTTTATAGTGTACATTCCACTTGTGAAAAGTTAATGGAGGTAAATATGAATAACGAACCTTTTATCCCAATCATTGTGGGGACAGATATGAATGCTTATAATATGGCTATCTCATTTCATGAGGAATATAGTATAAAGCCAATTTTAGTCGGAAAGGAAGAAATGTCCTTTACCAAATGGAGCAGTGTCATTGAACATATTGAAATTCATCCAAACTTATGGGATAAAGCTGCATTTGTCACTGTTTTAACGGAAGTGGCGAAGAAATATAAAACGGCAGGTAAGCAGTTACTGTTAATCGGAACAAATGATTTTTATGTCCGACTAATTATTGAAAATGCGAAAGCGTTAAAAGAAATGTATGTATTTAACTATATGTCAGAAGAGTTAATGAATAATCTGCTTGTGAAATCGAATTTTTATAAACTTTGCGAAGAGCATGGAATCGATGCACCAAAAACATATTATTATTCTTGTACCAAGAAAGAACCTTTTACAGAAGAAGTGTTATTTCCTTTAATCATTAAACCAAGTAATGGTGTTCAATATTATAAAAATAAATTCCCAGGGCAACAAAAAGTATATCGTGTAGAAACACGGGAAGAACTGAATGATGTCATAAACAAAGTGAATGCTAGTGGTTATATGGAAGATTTAATCATTCAAGACTATATTCCTGGTGATGATACGTATATGTGGGATTCTGTTTTTTATATGAACTCCAAGGGAAAAGCGCAGTTAAGTACACTTGCACAAGTTGTGCTGCAAGAACATACAGTCACTGCAATTGGAAACTATACGGCACTTATTACGAGATATAACGAAGATTTAATGAAAAAGCTTCAACATTTTTTAGAAGCAGTAGGCTATGTAGGGTTTGCCAACTTTGATTTGAAGTTTGATGAACGTGATGGTAAATTTAAAGTGTTTGAAGTGAATATTCGTCAAGGACGCTCAAGTTATTATACGACCGCGCTTGGTCATAATATGGCAAGATATTTTGTGGATGATGTAATTTATAATAAAGCAAAACCGCTGACATTATTAAATGAACATTTTCTATTCACGGTAGTGCCGAAGATCGTGCTGAAGAAGTTTGTCGATAATAAAGAGATCCAAAGGGAAGTTAGACATTTGTTGAGAACGGGAAAATGGGGAAATCCATTATTTTATAAAAACGATACAAGTTTCACACGAAAATTTTATTTAATTGCTCGCCAGTTTAATTATTATAAAAAATATAAAAATAATAATTGGTAAGTAAAAATTTACAATATATTCATAATAGATTTACAATCATCTGTTACATTTAAATAGACCCCTTTTCCAAACGATTTACCTGAAAAAAGCTAGCGCTCAGCTAGCTTTTTTTATTTTCTAGGAAATTAATGTTATTTGATAACTTTCTCCATATAAGGAAAGAGAGTTTCTTTTCATTAAGCACATTATAGGGAAACTGCGACGTAGTGCGTTGACTAGTGACCGCTATGATTTTCGCTTCAGGATGGACGCTTTCCGCCGGGTGAGCGATGAGCCTTCACCGACGCTAGCGCGTGCGATGTGAAGTCTCATCTGCTCACTCATCCGGCAGGAGTCGCCATCCTTTCACGAAAATCAATGGTAATTGCTCAATAATTGAGATCCCATATTAACAATAAATGGTTGAACGCGACAATAAGACTGCAGAACACGGCAAACTATTCTAGCAGATGTAGCATGGCGAGTTCGACTGGCTATAAGACATATAATTCCTATAATAGGTCGGAATTATAGTTGTCTCACATCAAGTACACTTGCTATTTTGAGAATTGGTTGCTTTCACAGGTATTTTGGTTGCTCTCGCGCTGATTTAGTTGCTTTCGTAGTAGAACTGGTTGCTCCCAGTCATCGGTTGGTTGCCCTATGCCATTTACTGGATGCATGCAATAAAAAAACTAGTTGAAATTTTGTTTTTTAATGGGATGGTATGGATAATTGGGCGATTTCTTTTGATTTTCGCTACAGGCGTCGACTCCTACCGGTTAAGTGAGCAAAATGAGACATCCCAACGTACGCCTAAGGGCGGCGGGGATGGCTCATCGCTCACCCGGCGGAAAGCGTACGACTGTAGCGAAAATCACAGCGGATACTTTATTCAACGCACTACGTCGCAGTATCTCTAAACTATGAAAACTATCCCTTGTTGGCACCATTTTTTTATTTTTGAAACCAAATGGGTCGTTACTCCGTAAAAGAACTATACATATAGAAAGGGGATAAACGATGAGTACAAAGAGATTAGTATCGATCATTGTTGCTTCAATCATCGGAATCATTTTATTATCTGCTGTATTTACATCTTGGTACACAGTAGACGAATCAGAACAAGCAATTGTTATTACATTTGGGGAAGCAGGTGACCCAATTACAGAATCAGGTCTAAAATTTAAAATGCCTTGGCCCATTCAAAAAGTAGAAAAATTATCAAAAGAAACTTTTAGTCTGCAATTTGGCTATCAGCAAACACCTGATGGAGAAATTACCGAAACTTTTGATAAAGATATAAAAATGATCACTGGTGACGATAATATTGTCTTAACGGATTTAGTTGTACAGTGGAAGATTACAGATCCAAAAGCTTACCTATTTAACTCCGAAAGTCCTCAAGATTTATTGCATGATGCAACGTCTGCCTCAATTCGATCGATTATTGGAAACTCCAAAATTGACGACGCTTTAACATCCGGAAAAGCGCAAATTGAAGCTGATACGGTTGAACTATTAGGCTCGTTAATAGATAAATATGAGATTGGAATTACAGTACTTACTGTAAAACTACAAGACGTAGAGTTACCAAATGCGGAAGTACGATCTGCTTTTACTGCTGTAACGGATGCAGAAGAAACAAAGAACACCAAAGTAAACCAAGCTGAGAAATATGTGAATCAAAAAATGAGCGAGGCAGAAGGGGAAGTAGATGCCATCAAATCGGAAGCAGCTGGATATAAAACAGCCCGTATTCAACAAGCGCTCGGAGATGTAGAGTTATTTAATAAGCTTTACGCAGAATATGCAAACAATAAAGAGATAACGAGACAGCGACTTGTGATGGAGACACTTGATGCGGTCTTACCAAATGCGCAGATTTACATTATGAATGATGATGGTGGGACGATGAAGTACTTGCCGCTTCAACCAATGGAATCAAATAAACAATCAACTACACCAGCGGCTACAGAAACAGAAGAAGGGAGTGGACAATAATGGCGGATAATCATAATCCATTTTCCAATTTAGAAGATAAATTTAAAGCCACACAAAATAAGAAGAAACCCAAAAAAGAAAAAACACCGATAGATTATAAGAAATATACAAAGTCATTTATCGCTATTTTCGTTGTATTTGTCGTAATTGTAATTGCTTTTGCAAACATTTATGTTGTAAAAGAAGGAGACTTCAAAGTAGTTCGTCAGTTCGGTGAGATTAAGGATATTAAAGATACACCAGGATTGCATATGAAAATACCATTTATTCAAAGTGTTACTACCGTTCCTAAATATCAAATGTACTACAAATTATCAGAAGCGGAGATTAACACGAAAGATAAACGTCGAATTATTATTGATAATTATGCGGTTTGGCGAGTTACGAACGCAAAAGAGATGATTTCGAATGCTGGTAATTTAATAAATGCGGGCTCAAGAATGGAAGAATTCATCTATTCCGTTGTACGTTCAGAACTTGGTCAATTAAACTATAACGAGATAATCAATGATGAAAATTCTTCCCGAGGAAGTTTAAATGATCAGATTACAAAGCATGTAAATGAACTGCTTCAAAAAGATAAATACGGTATAGAAGTAATAGATGTTCGTATTAAACGAACAGACTTACCGGAAGAAAACGAGCAATCTGTATACAATGAGATGATTTCGGAGAGACAAAGTATTGCACAAAAGTTTTTATCTACAGGTGATGCAGATAAACGTCGTATTGAAGCAGACACAGATCGCCAAGTAAGAGAGATGCTTGCGACTGCCAAAAAAGACGCTGCAAAGATTGCTGCAGAAGGCGATGCGGAGGCTGCAAAAATATACAACGATAGTTTCTCTAAAGATCCGGAGTTCTATTCTCTTTACCGGACGCTTGAATCTTATAAGCGAACGATTGGAGAAGATTCGATGATTATTATTCCATCTGACTCTCCTTATGCAAAAATTCTATCTGGTTACTTAGAATAGTATATGAATCGTCATTCCCCTTACTATCATGGTAAGATATAGGGAATGACGATTTTATTTTTTAAAATGAGATGCATGGTAAATCGAAGGAGTGAACTTTAATGGCAAACGAAAAAATTCTTTTATTGGATGGGAACAGTCTCGCGTACAGAGCGTTTTTTGCATTACCATTATTAACAAATGAACATGGCATACATACAAATGCGGTTTATGGTTTTACACTAATGTTGCAAAAAATTATGGAAGAAGAAAATCCTACTCATATGCTCGTAGCATTTGATGCGGGGAAAACGACTTTTCGTCACTCTACTTTTGGTGAATACAAGGGTGGAAGACAGAAAACGCCACCTGAACTGTCCGAGCAATTCCCTTATGTTCGAAAACTCATTGATGCCTATGGGATTAAACGATATGAGTTGGAAATGTATGAAGCGGACGATATTATCGGGACACTTAGTAAACAAGCAGATGCAAATGGTCAGCAAGTAGTTATAGTATCAGGAGACAAAGACTTGACGCAGTTAGCAACGGACCGCACGACTGTTTATATTACCCGTAAAGGTATTACCGACATTGAAAAATATACACCTGCCCATGTGGAAGAAAAATATGGACTTACTCCGCTTCAAATTATCGATATGAAAGGTCTAATGGGAGACGCTTCCGATAATATCCCTGGTGTACCTGGGGTTGGAGAAAAAACAGCGATCAAATTATTAAAAGAACATGGCTCTGTTGAAAATCTATATCAAGCGTTGGACACAGTTAGCGGCGTAAAATTAAAAGAAAAATTAGTAGCAAACGAAGAACAAGCGAAAATGAGCAAGACACTTGCTACAATTGAAACAAATGCACCGATTGAAGTTTCCATCACTGATTTAACATATAGTGGACCTAATATGGAAGAAGTAGTGGAGATTTGGAAAGAGCTTTCCTTTAAAACGCTTTTAGAAAAATCCGATTACGTTGTGGAAGAACAAGAAACTGCCCAAATAAATTATCAAGTGTTAGAGGAAGTCAACACTTCTCATTTAAAAGACCAGATGGCCGTTCATTTCGAAATGTATGACGAACAATATCATACGAGTGAATTACTAGGAATTGCTTTATCCGATGGTAATGATTCCTATTTCATACAAGGGACTAATGCATTTCAATCTGATGCCTTCTGTGCTTGGTTAGAGGATGACTCGAAACAGAAATTTTTGTCCGACTCAAAAGCGACGCAGGCAGTAAGTAGAAAACATGGCGTCAGCATACAAGGAGCAGAATTTGATTTATTATTAGCAGCTTATATTGTTAATCAATCCATCTCTTCTGGCGATGTATCCACACTTGCAAAAGAATTTGGAAACTATAATGTTTGGACAGACGAAAACGTATATGGCAAAGGTGCGAAAAAATCGACGCCGGAACTGGAGAAACTTGCAGAACATGCGGCACGAAAAGCGCAAGCGATTTGGCAATTAAAGCCGACTTTAGAGGAAAAGCTAAAAGAAAATGAACAATTCGCATTGTATAAGGAGTTGGAATTACCGCTTGCCTCTATTCTCGGAACAATGGAATCAGACGGAGTGAAAGTGGACAAACAAATACTTGTCGAGATGGGACATGATTTGGAAGTAAAGCTGCAATCTATTGAGCAAGATATATATGCGCTTGCAGGAGAAAAATTCAATATTAATTCACCGAAACAATTAGGTGTAATTTTATTCGAAAAAATTGGGCTGACTCCAATAAAGAAAACAAAGACAGGATATTCCACAGCGGCAGACGTACTGGAAAAGTTAGCAAGTGAACATGAGATAATTGAACAAATTCTTCATTATCGCCAACTAGGAAAGTTAAATTCTACGTATATTGAAGGTCTATTAAAAGAAATTCATGAAGAAGATGGGAAAATCCATACTCGTTACCAACAAGCATTAACTTCTACAGGGCGCCTAAGTTCGATTAATCCCAACTTGCAAAATATACCGGTTCGTTTAGAAGAAGGTAGAAAAATTCGAAAAGCATTCGTTCCATCGCAACCTGATTGGGTTATGTTTGCTGCAGATTACTCGCAAATCGAACTTCGTGTACTTGCACATATGTCAGAAGATAAAAACCTAGTTGAAGCATTTAATAACGACTTAGATATCCATACAAAAACGGCAATGGATGTTTTCCATGTAGACGCAGAAGATGTGACATCGGATATGCGTCGTGCTGCAAAGGCAGTTAACTTCGGGATTGTATATGGTATTAGCGATTATGGTTTATCGCAAAACTTGGACATTACGCGAAAAGAAGCCGCAACATTTATCGAGCAATATTTAAGTAGCTTCCCAGGTGTAAAAGAATATATGGATGATATCATTCGCGTGGCAAAACAAAAAGGATTTGTTACGACGATTTTAAATAGAAGAAGATATTTACCTGAAATTACAAGCTCTAATTTTAATCTAAGAAGCTTTGCTGAACGCACCGCGATGAATACACCAATCCAAGGAAGTGCCGCAGATATTATTAAAAAAGCGATGATTGATATGGCACAACGTTTGAAAGATGAAAAAATGCAAACGAAGATGCTTTTACAAGTGCATGATGAATTAATTTTTGAAGCACCACAAGAAGAAATTGCATTACTTGAAAAAATTGTACCAGAAGTAATGGATACTGCGATTCAATTACTTGTTCCATTGAAAGTGGATTATGCATTCGGTGCTTCTTGGTACGAAACGAAGTAAGGAGTTTTGAATATGCCTGAATTACCAGAAGTGGAAGGGGTCGTACGGTCTTTACGACCAATTGCAACGGGTAAAACCATTCAATCTGTAGATGTTTCCGAAACGATTATCACATCGAAAGCTAATGGCAAAGAAGCAATTATAAAAGGGGCAGATGTAGAAGCGTTCCGAGCAGCGCTGCCCCAAATGACCATTGAAAGAATTGATAGACGATCCAAATATATTTATTTTCATTTACAGAAAGATGGCATTCCTCATTTACTCGTTTCCCATTTAGGGATGTCCGGTGCTTGGTTTTATGTTCGAAGTTTGAATGAAATTGGGGAAGACAAATTTATACGGCATTCGCATGTCATTTTCCATTTGGAGGAAGGGGACATGCTCGTCTATGCAGACATTAGACGATTCGGAGAGCTTCGTTTATTAGAGCGCGAAGCAGATCATCCACCATTATTGTTAATGGCTCCAGAGCCTTTTGACCAAGATGCTTTAGATCATTATTTGGCGATGAGTATGTTACCAAAATACGAAAACAAAGCGATCAAGGAATTTATCATGGATGGGCATGTCGTTTCGGGTTGCGGAAATATTTATGCGACAGAAGCATTATTCAGGTTGAGAATGCATCCAGCTCGAAAAGTGAAACGAATTAGTAAAGAAAGAAAAATACAGTTATTTAATGAAATCGTCATCGTGCTACTTGATAGTATTGAAAATGGAGGAAGTACGATTTCGGACTATCGTACTATTAATGGCGGAGCTGGCAATATGCAAAATCGATTACAAATGTATAGTAAAAAGAATTGTCCTATTTGTGGTCGGAAAACGTTGCAAAAAACGATAGGTGGCAGAACCTCAACTTATTGCGGTACATGTCAGAAATAAGGGAGGATTGTTATGATTATTGGTTTAACAGGAAGTATTGCCAGTGGAAAAAGTACTGTGTCGAACATGTTAAAAGCATTGGGATATCCCATTATAGATGCGGATATTGTGGCTCGAGTAGTTGTTGAACAAGGAACGAAAACACTAAAAATGATAACGGAAGTGTTTGGACAAGAAGTCATTGCTGAAGATGGTTCCTTAAACCGGGGAAAACTAGGGGAAATTATTTTTTCAAGCCCTTCTAAACGAAAACAATTAAATGATATTATCCATCCAGCCATTCGTGCAGAAATGCTTCGTCAAAAAGAGCAGCTTCTCAAAGATGGTCATCCAACAATTATCATGGATATCCCATTATTATTTGAAAGTAAATTGCAATCCTATGTAGAGAAAATATTAGTAGTAACGGTGACAGAAGAAATGCAATTGGAGCGATTAATGGCTCGAAATAATTTTACGCTAGAAGAAGCAAAAGCAAGAATCCAATCGCAGCTTCCGTTATCGATAAAAGAAAAAGAAGCAGACGCAGTTATTTATAATAATGGAACACTAGAATCGACAGAACAACAATTGAGAAAAATATTAAGTGATTGGAACGTGCTGATCGCTTAGCATAAAAGACCGAAGACAACTCGAAAAACGAGATATCTTCGGTCTTTTTTAATGCATAGGATACTTAGACATGTGGATAATTTTTTCAAGTAACATAAGGTATGTCATTCTTTATATTGTACGCAATATAGGGATACTGCGTGGTAGTGTGTTGACTAGTGGCCGCTAGGATTTTCGCTGCAGGACGGACGCTTTCCGTGGGGTGAGTGATGAGCCTTCACCGCCGCTTGCGCGTACGTTGTGAAGTCTCATCTTACTCAGGCAGAGGAACAAAGGCTAAGAACGCCACATCGTGTGGCAACGCCTTCGTGACCAACA
>NZ_JBFTLO010000034.1:0-39780 GCF_056396485.1 Psychrobacillus sp. 05T411
GCCTGGCACCAGTAATAATTCTGTAAATGAGGCGTATAATTGTAACATTTTATGTATATTTATTACTATTGTTTTATGTTTATGTTGAATGTTTTTGGAAGATTCGAGATAATGGTTAAAAGAATGATAAATGTTAGGGGCAAAAATATGGATATATTGAGAGAAAATAATGTAGAACAAAAAAGCAGAGCCAATGATTATGTGCATGAAGTTTATGAATTAGTGAAAAAACGTAACCCAGGAGAGAAGGAATTTTTACAGGCAACTCGTGAGATTTTTGATTCGCTTCGTCCTGTGTTTTTAAAGCATCCAGAGTTTATCCATAATGGTATTTTGGAGCGTATAACAGAGCCGGACCGGGTAATTTCGTTTCGTGTTTCTTGGGAAGATGATTCGGGGAAAGTGCAAGTAAACCGCGGTTTTCGTGTGCAGTTTAATAATAGTATTGGCCCGTATAAAGGGGGGATTCGTTTCCATCCGACGGTTAATAGCAGTATTATGAAGTTTTTGGCATTCGAACAAACATTTAAAAATGCATTAACGGGTATGCCAATTGGTGGTGGTAAAGGTGGTACTGATTTTGATCCGAAAGGTAAATCAGAGCGTGAAATTATGCGTTTTACCCAAAGCTTTATCACAGAACTAAGCAAATATATTGGAGCGGATATGGATGTCCCGGCGGGAGATATCGGCGTTGGGAAACGAGAAATTGGCTATATGTTTGGACAGTATAATCGCTTAAAAGGTGGTTTTGAGGCGGGTGTTTTCACCGGCAAAGACCCAAATCATGGTGGGAGCTTAGGACGGAAAGAAGCGACTGGCTATGGCTGTGTGTATTTTGTGGAGGAAATGCTAAAAGAAAAAGGCGATAGCTTTGCTGGGAAAACAGTAATTGCTTCCGGCTCGGGGAATGTCGCAACTTATGCGATGGAAAAGGCAATTGAGCTAGGCGCGACTGTACTAGCATGTAGCGATTCTAGCGGATATATATATGATCCAAAAGGTATCAATGTTGAAACAGTTAAGCAATTGAAGGAATTTGACAATAAAAGAATTCAAGAATATACAAAGTTTCATAAGCATGCGGTGTATCATGAAGGATGCAGCGATATATGGTCAGTTGCTTGTGATATTGCTTTACCGTGTGCGACGCAAAATGAACTAGAAGAATCAGATGCAGCATTGCTTATTGCAAATGGTGTGAAAGCGGTAGGAGAAGGCGCTAATATGCCTTGTACAGAAGAAGCTGCTCATGCATTCCAAACGAATGGTGTTTTGTTTGCACCGGGTAAAGCAGCTAATGCAGGCGGTGTGGCGGTTTCTGCAATGGAAATGTCGCAAAATAGTATGCGCTTGTCTTGGACTGTGGAAGAAGTCGATGAAAAGCTAAAAGTAGTAATGAAAAATATATATAAAAGCTGTTTTGATGCGGCTAAAGATTACGGGCACCCTGGTAATTTTGTAGTTGGCGCAAATATAGCAGGATTTTTAAAAGTAGCAGATGCCATGGTTTCGCACGGCATTCATTGATAGATGAAATGTTACGGAATTGTTACTGGTGCCAGGCACTAGTAACAATCCTGTAACAAACTAAAACAAAGCTCGCTTTCCTTTGAGGGGAAGCGAGCTTTAATATTTATAATTTGAATTTGCCTACGATTTGTTGTAGTTCTTGCGCCATATGGCTTGTTTCGTTGGAGCGGCTTGCTACTTCGTCAATAGAAGCGGTTGTTTGTTCGGTTGCAGCGGAAATGGATGTTGTCACTTCTTCGATTTCACGAATAGATTCTGTTAGTTGTTGGATGAGTTTGACCACTTGCTTAGAGTCTTCCGCTTCGTTTGTTGCTTTGCTTGAAATAGTGGAGATTTCTTCCACTGTTTTAGCGACTTCGTTTGAAATGTCACTTAATGATTGAGATGTTTGTAATACTGTTGTAGAACCTGTTTCAATTAGTTTTGTGCTTTCTTCTGTAGAAGTTACAACGGATTGAATACTTGCTGTAATATCTTGCACAATTATTTCTACTTGGTTTACTTCGCTGTTGGATTGCTCCGCCAGTTTTCGAACTTCTTCGGCAACGACTGCAAAGCCTTTTCCATGTTCTCCTGCACGAGCTGCCTCAATTGATGCGTTTAATGCAAGTAAATTCGTTTGTGCGGCAATTGCTGCAATGGAGCCAGTAATATGTTGAATTTTCGTCGTTGCTTCATTTAGACGTTGAATGGTTTCGCCAGTTTCAATAGAAGCTTGTCTGATTTTGTCCATATCGCGACTGATTTCGGTTGCACGGGTTAAACCTTCTTCTGCTGTCGCCATCGTAGTTTTAGAATTCTCTACACTCGCATCTGCAGTTATTTTGGAATCTTGAAGATCTTCTGCAAGCGATTGTAAAATCGTCGATGATTGTTCTGCTGTTAATGTACCATCCGAGATAGATGCAACAGTTTCGCTCATATTCGTCGCAACTTGGTGTACGGCATCTTTCATTTCATTTAAGGAAGCTGCTGTTTCTTCTGCATTCCGTGTCAGTTGATGAGAAGTTGTTTGCACAGTACCAATAATCTCTCGGAAGTTTCCACCAAGTTTATTAAGCGTTTTGCTTAATTCTCCAATCTCGTCTTTGCTTGTAAAGTTCGTATCTTTAACAGCTAGATTACCTTTTGCAATTTCACCCGCATGGGCAATAAGTACCGAAAGTGGTTTTGTTTTTCTTCTAATCAAAAATAGCGTAATGACAGAAGCAAGAATCATAGGAATTAAACTAGTAAGTATGCCTTTACTCACCACGTCCCAAGTCCTATCTGCTACGATAGAAGCGTCAAAGTCAATAACGCTAATAGCGATAATCTTGCCAGATGGGTCATGATTTTCATAGATTGGTGCATATCCAGAAAGGCGCTTCATCCCACCAAATTCATAAACTTGTGAATAAGTTGGATGCCCCATTTCAACGAGCATATCCGTTGCTTCTTTATCCATATAAAACTGATCACCAGCTTTGTAACCATCTGCTTTTAAATGATCATCCAATGCTAATAGTTTTCCGTCTAAATCTACAATATACTGCGTTTCAAAAATATCTTTATGTGCGGTTGTCCAGTTGAGTTGCTTACTAACGGCACCTACTGCGGCAGCATCCCCATCGATTATTTTGACCATATCGGAAGGATCGATCAAACCAGTTGTAATATTGGCACATCCGTAGGCTTCAATACCGGCAGATTTATATAATTCATCATATGCGGTTTTATATGTAGCGACCGAAGTGATTAACAGCATCGCCACGATTATTCCAACAATAATCGACCCGAGATGTACTGTTAGCGTGTTCTTCATAATAAAATTCTCCCCTGTTCCTAGGTAATTGCTAATCATTTCTTTATACTATTTATACCATATGGACAGGTAAAAAAGATACAGAACAAATGAATGTTTTATAACGAATAAATGACTAGAAGAAAAATAGAGTTGAAATCTATTAGACGTTCTTGTAATAGTTTTGTTACACAACTGTAAACTCACTATAGTTTAGAACGTGTTAGTATGGGTATAGAGAAATTTACACATACTAGTTTAGTAGAATTTTTCAATACACATCTTTTGGAGGAACATAAGTTTTGACTTCTTTGTTTAAAAAAATCATTACAATCTTTAGTTTGACTGTAGTTTTAGCCGCGGGAATATTTGCAGGAAATACAGAAGCAGCAAGCAATGTAGCATCCAATGAAATAGTATCAAGTGCGAAAAATTTAATAGGAATTAAATATCGTTATGGTGGAACAACGAAAGCAGGCTTTGATTGTTCAGGGTTTATCGGATATATTTACAAAAACAATGGTGTGAACCTACCGAGAACAGCAGCAGGAATGTACAGCACAGGAACATCAGTGAAAAAAGCAAACTTAGCTGTGGGAGACCTAGTTTTCTTCAATACATCAGGTAAAGGCGTTTCTCATGTTGGAATGTACATAGGTAGTGGAAAATTCATTCATGCTTCGACATCTAAAGGTGTTCGAGTTGATAAATTAAACGACCCATATTACTGGGGGAAAAAATACGTAGGCGCTAAAAAGGTTGCCGATGTATCATCAGTTGCTAAAAAATAATCATACGAACGAACCGTTTCAGAGTACTAATAGCTGAAACGGTTTTATTTGTTATGAAAGTTTCCACTCATCATCCATAATGCGACTTGTAAAACGATGGCGTCCTGGAATAAACTTGGATTGTATCCGGTTAAATGATGTATTTTATTAAGCCGATAGGACAGTGTATGGCGATGGATTTCTAAGTTTTTTGCACAAACTGCTAGCTGTTGATTGGACTTAAAATATGCATATAAAGTAAGCAGTAGTTTTTCATCTAATGCACCTAATATCCGGTTGGTAAAATGCTTCGCTTCTTGAGAGTCTTGCTTTTTTAATAGAGAGTACAGTTCGACCTCTTCAAAATAAATTATAGATTGCTGGCGTTGTCCATATTCATGCGCAATTCTTGCCGTTTGATAAGAATAATGGACTTGGTCGAGCGCATAAACAACTTTACCTACGGAGATTGGCAAAGCATTGTACTTGTGAAGTATGTTAGCTAGTTGTTTTACTTTTTGTTGAAATTCTTTTTCATCTAATCCGGAAGTGAGGATGAAATGTTCATTTGATTGATAATGACCGACTAAAATAGAATCCTGCTGAAAGAAATGTTCAATACCATGAAGGATTGTCTGATAAGATTTAGATTCTGGATTGAGTTCTATCATCATCGTATGGAAGGGGGGATTATTTTGGAAACCTATTTTATTTATTCTCTCAAAAATTACTTTTTGTAAAGGTTGTCCACTCATTAACTCTTCAAAAACCAACTCTTGCATTTTCCTAGTCCACTCGCGTTCTGAAGCGATTAACGCTTGATATACAATCATTTCTGTTGTCAGCTGAACGAGTGTCGCTATTTCTTCGATTTCTTTAGGGTCTCCTGTAATTCCAATAACTCCAACTAATTCTTCTTGAAAAAAAATCGGTAAATTAATACCAGGTTTCGTTTTCGGGAATATATGATTATTTTCTTCTGTAATTAATAAGGGCTTTCTTGTTTCCGCAACGATAACTGCCCCTTCATGAATACTGTCTACCCGTAATTGATCTCCAGAGGCTAAAATCATTCCATTGGTTTGAATCACGTTAATATTTCGATGTAGCCGAAGCATCGTTTGTTCAACAATCTGATTGGCAAGCTGCTTTGTTAGCATATAACCTCCGTTAAGTATAAATTCCTTCTGTTATAATACAGGTTTTTTATACATTAAGTATAATGTAAAAATTGAAAACTATCAATATACTAATATGTAAGCGTTTAACTTGAATCGACATTTAGCATTTGCCGATTAAAGGAACTTAGACTAAGTTCGTCGCGTCCTGCAGCAAGGCCTGAGTGACCAAAATCCTGTTGGCCCAAGCCTCCGGGGGATGTCACAAATTTTGAAAGGAGTTAATTGCTATTGGCAATTCAAAATTTGGACGCAATTACGTGCAAGACATAATTGATTAAATAGAGGTGATTGAATGAAAATCATTGTCAGTCCTGATTCCTTTAAAGGTTCATTAACTGCAATGGAAGCGGCAGGAGAAATAGCTGCAGGTATAAAGGAAGTAAATCCAATGGTCGAAACTGTACTACTTCCTGTAGCAGATGGTGGAGAGGGTACCTTGGAACCGTTTGTAATAGCAACAAATGGTCATACAGTACAAGTGAATGTGCATGATCCACTTGGCAGAGCTATCCGTGCTGAATACGGTGTCCTAGGAGACGGAGAAACATGTGTAATCGAGATGGCAAAAGCATCAGGTTTGATGTTATTACAAGAAGATGAAAAAAATCCACTCATAGCATCTACATTTGGTACGGGAGAGTTAATTTTGCATGCGCTCGAAAGCGGATATAAAAAGTTCATCATTGGAATCGGTGGAAGTGCGACGAATGATGGTGGAACAGGAATGCTACGGGCGTTGGGAATGAAATTTCTAGATGAATTTGGGAATGAATTACTAGAAGGTGCGAAAGCGTTATACCACTTATMTAAAATTGATAGGAAGAACTTGGATAAAAGAATTGAAGAATCACATTTTATCATTGCTTGCGATGTGGATAATCCATTTATTGGTCCCAATGGGGCTACTGCAATTTTTGGGCCACAAAAAGGAGTTACCACTGAATTGGTGGAAGAACTTGATCAAAACTTGTTTCATTTAGCCAATAAAATCGAGGATGTAACTGGCATTGCACTACACAATAAACCTAGTGCAGGTGCTGCCGGTGGATTAGGTGGAGCATTTCTTGCATTTTTCCCAGTGATAGTAAAACCGGGAATCGAAGTAGTCATGGAAGCAATCGATTTCAAGGCGCAAATAGAAGATGCTGATTTCATTATTACAGGGGAAGGTAAATCAGATGTTCAAACGCTTTCTGGAAAGGCACCTATTGGGGTTGCGAATATTGCGCGCCAAATGAACGTTCCAGTTATTTTATTGTCAGGGTTTATTGAAGAGAAAAGTAAACAGCAATTATCGACTTATTTTTATAAGCTTGCAAGTGTTGTAGACGGTACGATTACAAAAGAGGATTCAATGGAAAAAGCAGGATATTACTTACGCTGTAGAGCGAAAGAAATGATGCAATCCATTCTAGAAAAAGGGGTGTAATAAATGTTATTCTTTGTGATTTTAGTGGGAGTGCTTTTAGTTGTATTGTTAACAGCGGTATTCAAATTGCATCCATTTTTGGCGCTATTAATAAGTGCGTTTTTTGTAGGTATTGCGTCTGGTATGCCTTTACTTACCGTAGTTGAAAGTGTGAATACTGGTTTTGGCGGACTGATGACAAGTATTGGGATTGTCATTGTTGCTGGTACAATTATCGGAGTTATTTTAGAAAAGTCGGGTGCAGCTTATCGAATGGCGGAAGTGGTGCTTCGTATTTTAGGAGAAAAGCGACCACAGCTTGCGATGTCGATTATCGGTTATATCGTATCGATTCCAGTATTTTGTGATTCCGGGTTTATTATATTATCGAGCTTGAAAAAATCATTGGCAAAACGCGCAAAAGTGAAAGTCGCTTCGATGGCGGTTGCATTATCCACTGGATTGTATGCAACACATACGCTTGTTCCACCAACACCAGGTCCGATTGCAGCAGCGGGCAATATCGGAGCTACGGACTATTTAGGGACAATCATTTTAGTTGGTTTGTTCGTAGCCATACCTGCTGTAATTGTAGGGTATATTTGGGCGGTGAAAGTTGGTTCGACAATCGATGTAGAAGCGGACCACGAAGAAGCACTGGATTATGAAGAAGTAATTAAATCTTTTGGTAAAATGCCATCTACCTTTAAAGCATTTCTACCGATTGTACTGCCTATTGTGTTAATCGGAATTGGTTCAGTAGCGGCATTAACAGGCAGTGAATCTGGATTTACGCAGTTCTTGCAATTTTTAGGAGCACCAACTGTCGCATTATTATTTGGAGTCTTTGCGGCATTCTTATTATTACCAGAGATCAATGAAACAACTTTGTCTGGTTGGATTGGTGAGGCATTAAAAGAAGCGGCGCCTATTTTATTAATAACAGGTGCTGGGGGAGCATTTGGTACAGTAATCAAAAACTCAGGAGTTGCAGATTTATTGCAACAAATGGATTTAGGGGCGCTGGCAAATGGTGCTTGGTTCCTACTAGTACCATTCTTAATCGCAGCGGCATTAAAGACCGCACAAGGTTCGTCGACAGCGGCTCTCGTTATTACATCGTCACTAATCGCACCAATGCTTCCAACACTAGGGATTGAAGGTGCGCTTCCACTTGCTTTAGTCGTAATGGCAGTAGGAGCAGGAGCGATGACAGTCAGTCATGTAAATGACAGCTTCTTCTGGGTAGTCACACAGTTCAGTGGCATGAAAGTAACAGATGCATATAAAGCGCAAACAATGGCTACCTTACTACAAGGTGTGACGACAATCATCGTCACAATGATCATCTGGCTAATTTTTGTTTAAATATGGTTTAAGTGTTACAGAACTGTTACTGGTGCCAGGGGGTTTCTTGTTTTTAGTTGAAATAGAGCATATCGTCTCGATAGTTTTGTTTTAAGTCTGATTCTAAGAAGTTTAAGTAGCGAACGAGTAATTGTGAAGCTTTTCCTCTTGTAAGTACTTCGTTAGGATTGATGCGGTTTTTGCGGTCTGGGTCGATTAATCCTAATTCACTTGCTACGTAAATGCTGTCTTTTGCTTCTTTTGGGATTTTGTTATCGTCGATGAATTTTGTTGTATATCCCGGAGTAGGGGCACGTCCTTCTAATCCAAGGGAACGAACGATAATCGTTACTGCTTGTGCTCTTGTGATAGAATCATTTGCACCGAACTTATCTTTATTCACAGGGCTCACAATACCTTTATTTAATGCACTTTCGATATAGACATAGTTTGGATCTTTTACATCTAAATCTTCAAATAATGCTTTTTTCGTTGATTTTTTCTTCGTTGGTTTTTCTTCTAATACACGTAAATCCACCGCTTTTGCAACGCCCACTGTGAATAAATCTTTTTTCATTGCCGCATCAGGGGAAAAGAAGTTACTAGATTCATCCAAAATGCCAAGAGAATATAATTTTTCAATGTTTGGTTTAGACCAATGCTTTGCAATGTCACGGAATTTCGGAACGATTAAACGCTCTATTTTTGGTGTTTTTTCTTTGTTTAAATAAATTGTACCAGTTCCTGCGTAATAAGGGATATTATACTCATATTCAGAAACGATATTAGAAGCGCTAATAACTGCATGCCCTCCTACAAAGCTGGAAAGGGAAGGAGTATGTTGTTCAAATTCTAATACTCTCGATTTACTATCCGAAACTTTATTCGTTACAAATCCAGTTCCTTGAGGGGTTTCAATTTCATAATCGATAAACTGCGTATCAGTGGAGCCCCAGAAATTTTTGTATCCAACGTTACGCCCGTCCATATAAACAGTAATTTTATCTTTTATAGTTATTTTACCTACTTTTTCACTTTTAATATATATTTTTCGAGCGATTACATTTCCCGAGTAATAGTCAGTAGCTGGTCGATTATCAACGACAGAGCCTTGTGAAAACTGATAATCGTCTAATATATAAGTTGTTTTATTAGCCAAGGTAACTTTTTCGGTATAGCTTTTCACTGTTGTATTAGAAGTTGTTTGGCCTTTTGTTTCATAGTTTTTCAAGTCTGATACATATACAACATTGCGTGTTAATTTATCGCCAGTGTCACTTGCTAATGTGAATTTGTAAGTTGTCGTTAGCTGGTTTTTGTTTTCTTTCTCGGTAATCGTGGCTTTACCAGTGAATTTGATTGGATAGCCAGTTAAGAAAAAAACTTCCTCGTACTCATATTCATTGAGTACCCCACCGCTGAAATCAGGAACCTTTGCGCTTGCTGTTGGAATTAATAATGTAAAACCTAATACAATAGTTAATATCAATACGAATAATTTTTTCCTATTTTTGCTAGACATTTGAATTTTCCATACCTCATTTCAATAGATTAATCGACCAAAATAATTCGAGCTTGTGCGTAAGTATCATGGATTATAAATAGTCGATCATTTTCTTTTACGTCACTTTTAGAAATTACTTTTCCTTCTTTAATGAAAGTTGTCTTCGTTGTATCCAAGTAATAAATTGGCGTAGTCTCAATCCAATTACCCGCTTGCCATTGGTTGATATCTTTTACGTGAATAGAATACCAATTATAGCTAGCACTATATCGTCCTACCGAAATAAGAGAAGCTGGACTACCGGATCCTACAATTCTAGCTGCAACAATATGATTATCTTTCACATAGAAATAAGCAAATTTACTAGTACTATTCGTGAAGTCAGTCGTCAGATAATTAGCATCTTCTACTACAACCGTATCGTTGCTAAAACTTAAATTAGTAAAGCCTATCCCGTACCAATAATTATTGGAAAGTCGATTCACATTTGTTAGAGCAACTTTATATGATCCAACACTATTGATTTGGCCGAAATATACTTCATGATTTGATAAACTAGCGCTTTGGAAGCCATCATTTGTAACATGAATGACGTTTGCGTATTGATGGGTTGAAACACCATTCGTAATTACATAGGCATCACCGCTTGGTGAAAGTGCGCTTGCGTCCACTAATCGCCCGTTGCGTATAATGATGGTCCCATTATGATAGGCAATATTACCAGTGCTCGATAATCTAATTCTTTGTGCAGAAGTATCTACAGAGTTTAGATGCTCGTGTAGATTTCGCTCATTTGCTTGTTTAATAATCATTTTTTGGACAACTTCTTGGCCCATTTGCTCAATTGTTACATAATACACTTCATTATTTATATATCCTCGGATTTGACTAGCATCTATCTTTTTATTGCCAACATAGATTGGTGTTTTTGCAGTAAAGGGCTTAGAACTGATCGCTCCGGAATTATATTGCCAATCCCAGTTACCAAACACCTTTTCGTCCTTTACGACGAGTTTTTTCTTTTTCGTATCTATTTGTTGAATAGTACCTTTATAAAGATGCTCCACTTTAATACCTTCAGCAATTATTTCAATTGTAGAAACTGTTGTGGAATTACGATCTTCCAGGGTTAATTTTACACGGTCACCTTCATATAAGAAGCTCAAATCAACTAATTTATTGTCTTTAAAAACTTGTGTTTGTTCATCTAAATAATAGTTGACCGATTTTCTTTCTTTAGAATTCATAGATATAAATTTACCATTTCTATCAATCGTATTAACTGTTCCAGTGAGACTCTCTCCAATAGCTTGCGAGTCACTTCCTTGTGCGATTTCGACAAAGCCGTTTAGTTCTTTGACATTGCGCAACTCTACTGTAGCTTCCACCCACATTCCTTCTTTAAATGCTCCGATTGAAGTAGGTGTAGAATTCATAAAAAGAGAAGCGTATTGATCAATGTTCAATGTAATTGTTTTCCCTTTATCATTTATTAGAGTGATGCTAGAAAGTTGTTTTTCAGTTGTTTTGTCGTCCATCACAACTTCCTCGTAAGTAACATCGACAAACATTCCACTAACTAATGTAGATGCTTGCACTTGAGGTGAAGGGGAGAAGCAGCTAACGATTAAAATCGAGAGCATAAGTATGTATGTAATGAATTTAAACAAATATGAAACCTCCTATCTATTTAGTATTTTTACCTATACTTAGTGTATCGGCTAAAAGTAATGAATTGTTACAAAGATTTAGATTCCAAGCTATATAAAAGTAGTTAAATTCAAGCTAATAAAATTTTTTTTCAGAAAGGTATTTATAATTTTCTTAAAAGTAGTATAATTGCATATAATATATTGTACGCTAAATACAGCGACAATCTACAAATAATTTAATTGATAGGGGAAGTACATAGTGAATAGTCTAAAAATTCGAATTACAGAAAACGAAAATAAAAATGAAAAGACTCCTTCAGATCAACTAATTTTCGGTACCAAATTTACGGATCATATGTTTATAGCCGATTATACGGAAGGGCAAGGATGGCATGATCACCGAATTATCCCTTATCAACAGATTGCATTGGATCCATCTGCTAGTATTTTACATTATGGACAAACTGTTTTTGAAGGGATGAAAGCATATTTATCGGAAGATGGAATTGTTCGCTTGTTCCGCCCGGAAGAAAATATGAGACGTATGAATGGTTCATGTGATCGTCTAAGCATGCCACAAATTGATGAAAATCTTGCATTGGAAGCATTAAAACAACTAATCGAGATTGATAGAGAATGGGTTCCAAATGAGCCAGGTACATCTCTTTATATTCGTCCTTTTATGATTGCCACAGAGGCGCATTTAGGAGTTTCTGCTTCTAAAACATATAGTTTTATCATTATTATGTCACCAGTAGGTTCTTACTATAAAGAAGGAATTCATCCAGTAAAGATTCTAGTTGAAAATGAATATGTTCGTGCAGTCGCTGGAGGTACAGGAACTGCGAAAACAGCTGGAAACTACGCATCTGGATTAAAAGCACAGGAAGTTGCGGATCGTGAAGGATATTCACAAGTTCTTTGGTTAGACGGCATTGAACGAAAATATATCGAAGAAGTCGGCAGCATGAACGTATTTTTCAAGATTGATGGAGAAGTAGTAACACCAGCATTAAACGGTAGCATTTTAGATGGGATTACCCGAAAGTCTATTATTGCAATGTTAAAGCATTGGGGTGTGCCAGTAACAGAGCGCAAAGTTTCAATGGAAGAAATTCGGGAGGCATATTTAAATGGTAAGCTAGATGAAGCCTTTGGAACTGGAACAGCAGCAGTTATTTCTCCAATCGGCGAACTACGCTGGAAAGGCGAATTATTTTATGTGAACAATGGCGAAACAGGAGAACTTTCTCAAAAGTTATATGATGCGCTAACTGGAATTCAAAAAGGTACAGTTGAGGATCCATTTGGCTGGATAGTTGAAATAAAGTGAAACCTCCTTTAATATAATAGGAGTTTTCCGGCCCGTTAAGGCGGAACAAAATAATAAAAAATAAATTGTCGTTCCTCTTCATCGAGGAGCGGCGATTTTTTGCTCAGATTGAATGCAATGGGGGATGTAGAATGAAACCACTTATAGGGATATGTGCAAACTATTTATCAGATGATTCTGCTGGTATGGCAGTAGGTATAGGTGCAAAAAATCAAGAATGGCAAATGCTTGCAGATGATTATATTGTCGCGATCGAGCGCGCAGGTGGAGTGCCTGTAATCTTACCGGTTACAGAGGATGTAGAAACATTGACACCTCTTTTGCAAAAGCTAGATGGTATTTTATTTTCTGGTGGATCGGATATAGATCCAAATTACTACGGGGAATATCCTAAGTTTGGCTTAGGTTTAATAGAACCTAGGCGTGATTCCCATGAAGTGATGCTTGCTCGCAAGGTTTTATTGGACATGAATGTACCGGTACTTGGTATATGCCGAGGCATGCAGTTACTTACTGTTGCAACGGGAGGGACGCTTTATCAAGATCTTACATCCCAAAAACCAGAAGGCATTAACCACTCTGTACCCAAAGCAATAAGACATCATGCATTCCATCCAGTAGAGATAGAAAAAGATTCGATTCTTTACGAAATTTATCAAACCGATGAACTTGGAGTAAATAGTTTCCATCATCAAGCAGTGAAAAGTTTGGGGCAAGGATTTAAAGCAACGATGTTGGCTCCAGACGGCATTATAGAAGGGATGGAATGGGAAACGGGTGATCGTTTTGTCGTGGCTGTTCAGTGGCATCCAGAAATGATGGAAGGAAAAGTTTCCACAATTCGTCCTCTATTCAATGCTTTTGTAGATCGATGCAAAGCGGCAAGTTCCAATCTTACACTTATTAATAGTGATGAAACAATAGCTTGATCACTCATTAAGTCCTCTCTTAAGTCAAACTAAGAGAGGACTTTCTTCTTCCATTCGAAAATTTTCGCAGTAAGTACAATAATTCTCTGCGATAATCTCCGGATATTGTTCAAAAAAAGATGATAATAACTGTGTATTCATAAAACTAGGCTTTGACATTGTTGGCTTGGCATAATATTGGTATGAACTATAAGGATAAGTTTCCATCTTATCCACGATAGATGTCGTTGTTCGTATAGGATTTTGGTGAATATAACTGCTTACATTCAATAAGCTAATTGGGTCTACTACCATACTGGCAAAAAAACGAGTCTCATAGAGCTGACCGAAGTAATTATATTTCCGTTTGAAAAACTCAGAATATCGTTTGTTAAGAATGGCCATTATATTAGAAAGTGGTGCTTCAGGTGACCGAATGAGTAAGTGATAGTGATTATTCATCATGCAATAAGCAATGACGGTGAATGGATACTTTTTGTACGTATAATGTAGTGCCCGAAAAAATAAAGCAAAGTCTCCATCACTTATAAAAATATTTTGTCGATTATTTCCACGCATCGTCACATGATAAAAAATCTCCGGCTGCCAAACTCTTCGCATTCTACCCATAATCTAACACCCCCAATGTTTTGACTACACCATACAATAAAATAAAAGAAACAACAATTGTCACAATTAGCCTTTTTCTGCGACAATTTCATTATTACATGCAAAAATACGCCAAAATTCAATTTACCTCCTAAAAACACAGTCAAAATTAAATTTTCGACAAAACTATTTTTCGTCCTAATATGACAAGATTGTTACGGGTGCCTGGCACCCGTAACAATCTTGTCATAAAGCGGTTAGGAGCGGTTTATTTTTGGTGTGGTGTGATAAAATAGTGGGAAAGAAAGTGGGGATTTTCAATGAAAGAGCATGTACTGATAATTGAAGATGAGGAAAATATCGCGCGTGTTCTGCAGCTGGAGCTGGAATTCGAAGGATATGCTGTCGAAATTGCGTATACAGGAACAGATGGATTAATCAAATACCGGGAGAAAGTTTGGGATTTGGTTTTGCTTGATTTGATGTTGCCGGGGTTAAATGGATTAGATGTACTACGGAGAATTCGAGCAACAGAGGCCGATACCCCCGTTATTTTGTTAACGGCGAAAAGTGATTTAGAGGATAAGGTGACTGGATTAGATTTAGGAGCCAATGATTATGTCACCAAGCCTTTTGAAATTGAGGAGCTTCTTGCGCGTGTCCGTACGGCTATTCGTTTTTCTAAATCTTCCACTGTTGTTCCACAGAAGGATGAAAATATTCATATGTTCTATTCACTCCTATTAAACGAGCAAACACGTGAAATAACGAATGATGGGGAGTCGGTCAATTTGACACCTCGAGAATATGATCTTTTACTTTATCTGATGAAACATCCAAATCAAGTGCTGACAAGAGAACAATTGTTAGATGCGGTATGGGGGTTTGATTATTATGGAGATACAAATGTAGTAGACGTCTATATACGTTATGTACGAAAAAAACTAGAAGAAGGTGGAAAGTCCTCTCCTATTCAAACAGTACGAGGTGTTGGATACGTACTGAAGGAGAAGAAAAACAATGAAACTTAAAACAAAGATTCATCTATTTTCGACCGTTCTTACACTTGTAATTTTAAGTATGATGAATATTGGTATTTACATATTATTTGAAAAAATGGCTTTTGATACAGAATATAAACAGCTAAATAATGAAGTCGATGAACTAATTGCAGCCTTAAGTAAAATAAGTAAAGAAGCAGACGCAGCAACTATTTTGCGTACCTATATTCCTCCAAATGGTGGTATTCGTGTTATCGATAGCCACAAGGAATTGAAATTATTCGTGCAAACGATAGATGGTGTTAATGACTTTCATCCCGAATTTCAACAAGGCGAACGGTATTCGATGGGAGCCTTCCAGGGATCTCCCATTTTAACGATTAGTAAGCCGGTCATTTGGGTGAACGGGGAAGTTGCGGAAGTGCAGACGATGAAAATATTAACAGACGTCGAAAAAAATTTAGACTTTCTTCGTCTAATTTTATTAAGTGTCATGCTAGTCGGCATGATACTCACGACCGCATCAAGTGTAACATTAGGTAGAATCATTACGAAACCGATTAAAAAACTAATAAACACCATGTCTCAAAGCAGATTATCCGGAACCTATGAAAAAATTATCGTTCCACCAAACGGGAAAGATGAAATGGCACAAATGGGCATCGCATTTAACGAGATGATGGAGCAGCTTGAGCAAAACTACAAAAAACAAGAACAATTTGTGTCGGATGCCTCCCATGAATTAAAAACACCACTCACTGTCATCGAAAGCTATGCAAAATTATTATCAAGACATGGCTTTAGCAATACCGAAATTGCAGAAGAGTCCGTACGTGCAATTGTGAATGAAACGGCAAGAATGAAAGAAATGATTGCGCAAATGTTATTGTTAGCTAAAAGTAATGAGCAACATTTGCGACATTTTGAAAAAATTGATGTATTTCACTTAGTAGAAACAACGCTACAATCGATGCGTACAGCATATAATCGTAAATTTTTATTAAATGGAGGCGGACCCATTTATGCAAATACAAATATAGAACAATTGCGGCAATTGCTTTTCATTATTTTAGATAACGCTAGGAAATACAGTGAAAAAGAAATTAAAACGACTATTTTGGAAGAGGAAAAGGGTGTAACTATTTCTATCTTGGATTATGGAAATGGTATACCTAAAAAAGATCTAGAACATATTTTTGACCGTTTCTATCGAGTAGATGAAGCGCGAAATCGAAAGACAGGTGGTACAGGGCTTGGATTAGCTATTGCTAAAGATATTGCAGAGCGATTGTCAGCAGATTTAAAAATTGAAAGTACAGTTGGTTTTGGTACAACAATCCATATTTTTATCCCGAATGCTCCAATTCTCATCGATTTTTAATGTTGGTACATTAAGATAGGTTTGGGGAGGGAAAGCGTGAATGAAGTTTTTCAAATTTAAAAGATTTCTATCGATTGTTTTGGTGATAATAGCTGGTAGTGCAATTGTGATTTTATTAACCATTACCCGAATAAATCATCCGTCGATATCGGAAAATGAAGTCCGCTCCCAACTTGAGCAGACTTATGATGCAGAAGTAGCTATTGTGAAGAAAAATGAAGCTGTTTATGATGCGCTCATTACTAAAAATGGAATTGTATATTCAGTAGAAATGGATGCACAAACCGGTGAAGTTAATTCGCTAAAACAATCGGATGAATACATTATTCAAACAGAAAGTGAAGTTGCGGAAGAACCAAATGAATTGATGCCAGAGAAGTCTCCTCAAAAAGAAGGACAACCTGACCTAGAAAAAGCTCCTAAAGAGCAAAAAGAGACGGAATCCGTAATAGGACCGGCTGAAGCACCAACCAAAATAATTATTAGTGAAAAAAAGACAGTTACGAATAAAGAAGTGGATGTAGCAGAAAAGCCGAAAACAAGTGAAAGTAAGGCGACCCAACATATAATATCTGCTACTTCTAAAATTGAAGAAAAGGTAAAAGAGGACAAGCCTCAAAAGGAAATTAGCAAGGATTCATTAAAAGTAGAGGCAAGTAAACAAGAAGAAACAAAAGTAGAAACACCAAAAGAAGAGACTGCTAAAACCGAAGAAAAAGTAGAAGCGGTGAAACTGGTGCCGGCAAAAACGACGGAATCTGCTAAGGCAGAAGAACAAAAGTCGGAGGAAACGCAAGTTCAAGTACAAGCTTCCCAAACAAATCCGGTGCAGTCAGAGCCTAAAAAAGCAGAAGCAGAGACCAAATCGGAAACTGTTACAACAGTACTAATTTCAGAAGAACAAGCAATTAAAAAAGCGCAACAGCAACAAAAAGGTACAGTTGAAAGTAGTTCCTTTGTGAAAACAAATGAGGGTGGATATTATTTAATTGTGATGAAAGTAGCAATCCCTGAAGGCGACAGCAAGGAAAGTACCAAAGAAAAGAAAACAAAMGCGACCATACAAGTGCATGCAATTTCTGGGAAAATACTCTCTGTCACATGGGAATAAAAATCTCTCATCAAATTCTAATAAAACTCTATGAGTATTCTCATTTATCTCGTTTAATATGAAAGTAACAAATGAATAGTAATTAAAGTTGATGAACGAGTTTGAAGGAAGCGAGTTCAACCAACTAAGCCATAATAGGGGAAATTTCTAGTTTGCACACTAGAGCGATAAAGTGAAACTTCAATCAGTGGGGTGTTTCCTATCCCCACTGATTGTTAGTTGAACCATTCGGGCTTTTACGGGCAGTTGATCTCCCACTTATCTTTTGCTTTTCTTAAATCTTGAAGTGGAAGTCTTACTGCCCGTTAAAGCGGGATAAAACGAAGCGAAAAAACGAAGGTATTAAATTTACGGCGATTTCAATATAATCCTTGAGCGATAACAAGGACCTAAACACCTCATTCTACCATTCCCTGTAGAATGAGGTGTTTTTTGCTTCTACTTGGTATGTTACAGGATTGTTACTGGTGCCTGGCACCAGTAACAATCCTGTAACATAGCTACTTCAGCCTACTTAAGGCTGCTTAAATCAAAAAACTGTGCTACCAGTAGTGGCAGCACAGTTTTTATCATTTATCTTTTGCTTTTGTTGCTCTTTGTAAGTCGTCCGAGTGCGAATGCAGCAGCACCGATTCCGATTAATGTGTTTGTTTTTTTGTTGAATACTTGTTTTACGACAAGGTTCATATTTTGTGGACGTTCTGCTAGGCGACGCATGAAGTAGCCATACCAGTCGCTTCCAAACGGTACATATGTACAGAAGTTATAGCCTTCTTTTGCAAGCTGTTGTTGCATATCTGTACGGAATCCGTAGAGCATTTGGAATTCGAATTTGTCATTTGGAATATTATTATCTTTGATAAATTGTTTAATATGGTTAATCACATTGTGGTCATGTGTAGCGATAGATGTGAACTTCCCGTTTAAAAGGTGCCATTCGATTAATTCTACATAGTTTTGATCAATTTCTTCTTTTGTTTGGTAGGCATATTCCGCTGGTTCTTTATAAGCACCTTTTACGATACGAAGGCGGAAGTTTTTATATTTTTGAATATCTTCCACGGCACGGTAGAAGTATGCTTGAATTACCGTTCCAACATTATCATACTCTTTTGATAGCTCGTCCAAAATATCGAATGAAGGTTGTAAGTGTTTATGTGATTCCATATCGATATTGATGAAAGTACCGTATTTATTTGCTACAGAAGTAATTTCTTTTAAATTTTCTAATGCAAAATCGTAATCTATATCTAATCCAAGTTGTGATGGTTTTAAAGAAATATGAGCATCGACTTGGTGTTCTTCAATTGCTTCAATAACAGCAATAATTTGCGCTTTTGCTTCTAGCGCTTCCTCTCTTTCAAAAACAAATTCCCCTAAATTATCTACTGTACAAGAGATTCCAAGTGCATTCAGTTTTTTAATGCTTTCCATCGTCTCTTCAATATTCGTTCCAGCAACAACATGCTGTGCACCCATTTTTAAACCATATTTTTTTGCTGCCCCGTTTAATGCTTGATTTTCTGACAATGCGATAAAAATATCTTTTAACATAGTGATGCTCCCATCTTCGTATAATGACCAATTATACCATAAAATCTGGTTTGCATATATTGGTGAAAAGGTAATTTGTCGTATATTGCTGTCGAAAGTTTAATAAGAGTTAACAGGAAATTATCAGAATACTGACTTGCAGTTTCTATGAGATTGAGTTAAGTTTAAAATAGTGAGAAAAATAAGTATTTATCACTATGAAATATAGTAAACTCATCATTTTCCAGGAGGTAGGACATGAAAAATAGTAAGGTTAAAAAGTCAGCGGTTGCTGCAGTAATCGCAACATCATTATTTACTGGTTCAGGTGTTTCATTTGCAAATAGTTCACTACAAGAGGTAGTAGACAATGCTAGAAAAGACATCAAAAACGCATCATATTCCTATGTAACACCTGCACAATCAGGAAAACTAGCTGCAAGTTCAGATGTATATGCGGCATTAAATACAGCAAAAGTAAATTATAAAAAAGCGAAAGACGCAATCTCAAAGTCAGATGTAAAAAACAAAGAAGCCTTACTAAAAAATTTGGATAAATTGTATGCAGAAAGAGTAACGAATGGCCTTGTTCCTTACATAGATGCTTATAATTATGCGGATAAATATTTAGATCCTATTATGAAAGAGCTTGACCAAGCAATTGCAGCGAAAGATTGGGCGGCAATTGAAAAAGCTTATCATGAACTATCTGCTCAATTAAAGTCAAGAACGGCTATCTTATACGGATTTTCTGGAAAAGCTGCTCGTGATCTTTTACTAGAACAATATAAAAATCCAGCCAACAAAAAAAGAGATGCACTAACCATCCCAGTCACTGTATACATGAAGGCGAAGCAAGTGGAAGGACTTCTTGCACAAGGTAAACAAGCGGAAGCGATGGCAATCGTACAAGCTGCCTTACCTTTATTAGATAAATTACCAAATGCATCAGCACTTCCAGCTATAACAGAACTAGTTGCATACTTAGAGAAATTAAGTACGCCAGTTGAAAATGCCGATTTCTCTTTATCTTTAATGCATGTTAATGATACACATGCGAATACAAACAAAGCACCAAAACGTTTAACGGCAATTAAAGAAGTAAGAGCCCAAAAGCCTGATGCTTTATTAATCGATGCAGGGGATGTATTCTCTGGTACATTATATTTCAGTGAGTTCGAAGGACAAGCAGATTTAGAGTTAATGAAATTAATGGATTATGACGTGATGACATTTGGAAATCATGAATTTGATCTTGGTGATTCCGCACAAGGACATAAAGCATTAAGCGAATTTATCAAGAAATCGAACTTCCCATTTGTTAGTTCGAATGTCAATTTCTCGAAAGACGTTAATTTACAAGGTTTGTTTAATGTAAATATCACAACTGATCCAAAAGATGGTCAAATTTACAGTGGTATTATTAAAGAAGTGAATGGACAAAAAATCGGTTTATTTGGACTTACGACTGCGGAAACTGCAGATATTTCTAGCCCGAAAGATGTTACATTCTCCGACTATATAAAAGCGGCGCAAACTATGGTAGATGAGTTTGAAAAACAAGGGGTCAATAAAGTCGTTGCTGTAACGCATATTGGTTTTGATGATAACCCGACATATGATAACGATTTATTGCTAGCTGCTGCAGTAAGCGGAATCGATGTAATCGTAGGTGGACATAGCCATACGCAATTAGACAAACCTGTAGTGGTAACTAAAGATAAAAACGGTGTAGAAAAAGCGCCTACTGTTATCGTACAAGCCTACCAGTATAGTGACTTCTTAGGTACATTAGATGTGGACTTCGACATTGAAGGAGAAGTAATTGGACATTCTGGTAAACTAATACCTATTAAAGATCAAGTAGAAGATCCAGCAGCTGCAGAATTACTAAAGAAATATTCAACTAAAATTGATGAAATAAACAAAAAAGAAATTGGTGTAGTTGCAGAAGCAGAGCTAGCAAATCCACGAGCAAATAATGATTCAGAACCAAGCGTACGTAAAAATGAAACAGCACTAGGCAATATTATTACAGACGGAATGCTATTAAAAGCTAAAACTTACAACGATAAAGTAGTAATGGCTTTTCAAAATGGTGGAGGAATCCGTGCAGAGATTAATGCAGGTCCAATCACTGTAGGAGATGTTATTACAGTACTTCCTTTCGGTAATACATTAGCAACAATGGAACTTACAGGTGCGGAAGTAAAAGCGGCATTCGAAATTAGCTTTAAATCATATCCTGGTGAAAACGGTGGCTTCTTACACGTTGCTGGTGCGAAAGTTGAATTTGATTCTTCTAAACCATCAGGACAACGAGTAGTTTCTATTAAATATAAAGCAGCAGACGGATCATATGTAGATATTAAAGATAATGAAAAATATGTCGTTGCGACAAATGCTTTCACTGCTAAAGGTGGAGACGGATACGATGTATTTGCAAAAGCTTACAAAGAAGGTCGTGTAACAGATCTTGGTCTTTCAGATTGGGAAAACCTTCAAGAACAATTACAATCATTGAAAACAGTGAACAATGAAACTGAAGGTAGAATTGTAGACGTAAAAAAATAATAAAAATAGAGACCCATTTGCTAGATTCTAGCGAATGGGTCTCTACCTTTATTTTCAATAAACTTTTCTTCGATATGTAAACCAAGATACGATAATCGCCGCTATGAGCAAGATACCTAAATAACCGGTCACAGGGTAAATCGTTCCGATAAGATAGACGAATCCTAAAGAGCTGGCGAAAAAAGCAATAACACCAGAAAAAACAGTAAATGCTTTAAAAGTAGTCTTTCCTGATTTTACAATACGGGCGCAAAATGCATACAGCATCGCAACAGCTGTGTTATAAATCATGCCAATAAGAACAACCGCCATAATAAAACCGATAATAGGATGCATATTATTTGCTAAAGTAACCATTGGCATCGATGTATTTTTAATCGTATCAATTTGTGTGAACATCGATATATTCATGAGTACAATAAGCAACCCAAGTCCAAGTCCACCAAAAATTCCGCCCCAACCAGCCACTTTTTGATTTTTAACAGTACCGGATATAACGGTAATCATCGCCACACCAGCAGCAATATTATAAGAAACGTATAATAATGCACCAAGGCCCCAATGAGAGACCGGTGGAGTTGTTCCTGCACTCACAGTTTTATAGTCTATGCTTGAATCATAATAGAACACCGAATAGGCTGTTATGATCAAAATAATTACTACTAGAAATGGAGTAATTGCTCCAATCAATCCAATTACTTTTTGAACATTTAATGTTACAGTGATAATCGTAATAATTGCCATAGTTAAACTACCCATCAAAGCAGATAATCCAAACTGCTCCTCAAAAACAACACCTGCTCCAGCAAACATAATAATAGTCATGCCAAATAACAAACAGGTAATAACCATATCGATAACAAAACCTAAATACGGACCACAAATATGATAAATGACCTTCTCATGCGACGTCGTTTGTAAACGACTACCAAGTTGCGTTAAATTCATCCCGAGAAAGGCCAATAATATAGTTGCAAGAATTGAACCAGCAATGCCTAGATAACCATAACTCGTGAAAAATAACAATATTTCTTGTCCTGATACAAAGCCTGCTCCAACGACAATCCCGATAAATGCGGATCCGATTTGAAGGCTTTTTTTCATATATTGGGCTCCTTTTGTTTTCTGATAAGTTGCAGATATTTTGATATCTTATACAATATACGCTGAGTTTACGCCCGACATGAGTGGAATAGTTGGAAAAGCTTCGCGAAGGCAGCGAATCACCTCTGTATCTATTAAACTCTTGCACCTTTTCGTTTATACATAAACCAAGAAACAATAATCGCAGCAATGAGTAAGAAACCTAAATAACCCGTAATTGGATACACAGTCCCAACAAGATTCACAAAACCTAAGAAACTAGCAATAAATGCAATCGCACCAAATAGAATAGTAAATACTTTAAACGAAGGTTTTTCGGGTTTCACGACACGTGCAGAAAACGCATAAAGCATGGCAACCGCGGTGTTATAAATCATCCCAATAAGAACAATTGCCATAATATACCCAACAACTGGGTGCATTGCATTTGAAAGTGTAATCATTGGCATTGCGACATCCGCAATTTTATCCATTTGTGTTAACATCGAAATATTAATTAGCAGTATTAGTAAACCTAATCCAAGCCCACCGATAATTCCACCGCGTCCTGCAACTTTTTGATCTTTTACCGTCCCACCAATTACCGTAATCATCGCCACGCCGGCTGCGATATTATAAGATACATAGAGTAAGGCACCCATAATCCAATTAGAAGCGGCTGGAGATGTTTTGGCAACGGCCGTCTCCATATCCAGTGAAGAGGGATCGAAATGGAACAAAGAATATCCTGCAATTACTACAACCATTATTAATAAGAATGGGGTAACCGAACTAATCAAACCAATAACCTTTTGCACATTTAACGTAACAGTTGCCACCGTAACAACCGCCATAAATAACCCACCTACAACTGCGGGTAAACCAAATTGTTCTTCAAAAATCGCACCAGCCCCGGAGAACATAACAACCGTTACACCGAACAAGAAAAACGTAATAATAATGTCCACAAAAGCACCTAAATACCGGCCACAAATATGGTAAATAACATCTTTATGAGAAGTCGTTTGAAGCCTACTTCCTAATTGCGTTAAATTCATACCAAGGAAAGCAAAAAGAGCAGCAGCAACGATCGAACCTGCAATACCTATATAACCGAAACTAGAGAAAAACTGTAAAATTTCTTGCCCCGAAGCAAAACCTGCCCCCACGATAATACCAATAAAAGCTGAACCAATTTGAAAACTTTTTTTCATATATTGCACTCTCCATTATTTGAATTATTCTGATAATTTTATGCGGAAAGCGCCCAATCTGTAAAAAGTAAAGGGCGCTTATTTAATTATCCTTTAAAGTTAAATGTATCCACCGTGTAACGATTCATTGCCTGGATATTCGGCTCATATCCAATCCCGTAATTTGTAGGTACTGTAATATAACCATCTTCTGCTACTACTTCAGGTGTGATCACATCTTCTTCCCAATAACGAGAAGAACCAGCAGTATCACCGGGTAAGATAAAGTTCGAAAGAGTCGTCAAAGCTACATTATGAGCGCGTCCAATTCCTGACTCTAACATACCACCACACCATACAGGAATGTTATTTTCCATACAGTAGTCATGAATTTTTTTCGATTCAGTTAAGCCACCAACACGTCCGATTTTAATATTAATAATTTTAGTACTGCCAAGCTCCACTGCTTTGCGAGCATCTTCCAATGAATGAATACTTTCATCCAAACAAATTGGCGTTTTTAACTCTTTTTGTAATTTTGCATGATCGATAATATCATCCGAAGCTAAAGGCTGTTCAATCATCGTCAAATTGAATTGATCTAGTTGTTTTAAAATATCGATATCATCCAATGTATATGCAGAATTCGCATCTGCCATTAATGGAACTTGTGGAAATGCTTCGCGAAGTGCTTTTATGACATCTATATCAAAGCCTGGTTTAATCTTCACTTTCATTCGTTTGTAACCTTCAGCTACATATCCACGAACTAATTCGATTAAATCTTCAGCGCTTTTCTGAATACCGATACTAATGCCGACTTCAATTTTTTCAGCGGTTCCACCAAGTGCTTGAGCCAAAGTCATTTGATTTCGTTTTGCATATAAGTCCCATATAGCACCCTCCACTGTTGCTTTCGCCATATTATTTTTACGAAGAGGAGCAAAGAGTTCATTTACTTCATCTGGATGCGCAATTTCTTTATTCAATACAAGCGGTATTAGAAAATCTCGRATCATATGTAAATTGGTTTCAAGTGTTTCCTCGTTATACCATGGGGAGTGGAATGCTGTGGATTCGCCCCAACCTGTATTTCCGAGTTCATCTGTCACTTCTAATAGAAGGAACTCTTTATCTTGGAATGTACCGAAACTTGTAGTAAAAGGGGTTTTCATTGTCATTTTCATTTTGCGGATATTAATTTCTTTGATTAGCATATTAGTTCTCCTTTGTTTGTAACGGAATTGTTGTTTTGTGCACGAATTGATAGTAGTTTACCGGTTCATCTGTTTTTCGGACTGCAACGAGCGTGTAGTCTTTTGAAAAGAGTGTTTGCATGATTTTTCGTATTTGCAAACGCCATTGCAATGCTGTTTCAGGACTTATTTTTTTCATTTCTTGAAATTGCTGGAGAATAGGTACTTCATATCCTTGTCCAGTTGGTTCAAATGAATCGGGTTCCAATAATACAGGTTGGTCTTGTTCAGACAAAATGGTTTGAAAAGGATTGTCGAAAACTATATTGCTTGGCATCCATTTTTCCTCGACACGCTCACTTGTAATCCACCATTCAATTTGTAAACGATCCGTTGGTAAGCCAGCGTTAATCCCACCCGTCATTTCCCCGTAGCAGTTTTCAATATACGTATCAACGATGCCATAAAGTTTGGAAACGTTCAAATAAGCATTGCGACTTTCCAGTGGATCAAATGTCCAAGTAATCAGTTTATAACCCATTTCTTTTGCCACGATAAGTTGTTCTTCTTTTAATTTTTTACCGATTCCTTGCAATTGGTAATCTGGATGAATACCAAGCATATGGGAGCATAAATACGCTTCTTTGTTTTGATAGCCAGCAAAACCATAGGAAAAGCCGACTAATTTTTCCTCGTCAAATGCGCCGATGATTAATCCACCATTTTTAATTGCAGTAAGCGTTTGATGGACCGGAATTGCACCCATACCCCAAACGATCTCTTCTAATTGTTGAACGAGCTGCATTTCCTCGACCGTTTTTAACACGCGCATCGTAATTTGGTTCATATTATTTACTCCTTTGTTCGAAAAGTACCAATGATTGTACGGGCTAGAATTTCAATTCCAGTTATTATACAATCTCGGTTAAACGTCATATTTGGATGATGTAATCCAGGAGTTAAATCGCAGCCTAGTCCAAGCATCGTCGCCTTTATGTGAGGTCTTTTTAATGTATAAAAATGAAAATCTTCTCCACCTGGTGTAACGATAGGAGGGATGTAATAATTTGGGCCAATCGTATCGATGATTGCCCTTTTCATTAATTCAACAGCTGAATCATCGACTTCCGCTGCCGCAATCTCTGTTTCGATTTGAAAATCGATTGTAATATTATTTAGTTTGGCAACCGAACTAATGGCATGCTCTACTTTAGCTATCAATTCATTCATCGCGCTATTTGATTGTGCTCGAACATCGATACTAAATTCAGCGTTTCCGGGAATAATATTAGCAGATTCACCACCAGCTTGGAATTTAGTCAATTTTGCAGAATACGACATCATCGGATCTAAATAAATAGCTTGTATGGCTTGCACCATTTGTGCACCGACTTCAATTGCATTAACGCCAAGATGTGGTCTTGCACCATGTGCCTCCACTCCATGTATTTTCCCGCTTATTAGTTTTGCTGCACCGTGCAAAATGGCTGGAGCAGCATAGCCATTGCGAATTTCTTGAATTGGACGAAGATGTACACCGTATAAATAGTCAATATCATCTACTAGGCCTTTATCAATATAAGAAAGAGCGCCTGTACCTTTCTCCTCCGCCGGCTGAAATAATACTTTTAATGTACCTTCATTTGGAATGCCTAGTTTTTTCAATAAAAGAAGCGTCCCTAAAGCCATCGTCATATGTGCATCATGTCCGCAAGAATGATTGGCTTTAAACTCCCCTTCCACTTCCTGCCAAAGCGCATCCATATCTGTCCGGAGTCCAACACAAGGTTTACCACTACCAATTGTTACAACTAAACCAGTCGAATCATCGAAAGTAGTAACTTGGAATCCTTCTTGAATCAGAAAATCTTTCAAATAGGCAGTCGTTAAAAATTCATTCCAGCTAATTTCAGGATTAGCATGGAGATGTTGAAATACTGCTTCCACAGTAGGTTTTATATCGAATAATGCTTGTTTCATATTGGATCCTTTCCTTCCTCAAATAGAAAATGACTCGGAATCGTTTCATAAAGCGCTTGCCTTTTCATGAAATCCTCTTTTTGCTCCACGATTAAACCAGCAACAATCGCATTCATAAAGGAAAAAAGGGGAGAGACAGCATCTAAAGTAGATTTGTTAGCTGCATAAATCGGGAACAAGACATCACTATAGGCATGAATTGGCGCTAATATTGAGTCACTTATTCCTATAATATATGACTTTTGGTTGCGTATAAGCCCGGCTATTTGAATCGTTTCTTTCAAATAGCGATGGAATGAAATAATAATGACAACAGAATGCTCATCCATTTGAGTAATCGTACGGATAACATCTTCTGTATCAGGTCGCATAAAATGGACATTTTCTTTTACTAACCCTAAAGAAAAGGAAAGCCAATTAGCAGCCGAAAAAGAAGTTCGAAGACCGAGTACATAGACGGATTTCGCACTGGATAAACGTTGGACTGCTGTCTGATACGCCTGTTCATCTATTTGATTCATTGTCGTTAAAATAGATTCCCGGTCTTGTTCCATTACCGTTTTGTGGAAACTGTTATTTTTGGGAATAACCATTTTCGACTGCTGATAACTCGTTAAACTACTTTCTTTAAAAAATTGTTCTCTAACTAATTTTTGTAATTCCGTATAGCCGGAAAAACCAAGTGAATTTGAAAAACGAATAACGGTGGATTCACTAATCCCAATTCTGGAACCAAACTCTGCCGCCGAATATAATGCAATATCATTCGGATGCTCCGATACGTAGTTCGCAATTTTCTTTTGACCTTTCGACATCGTTTTAAAATGTTCACGTATTAAATCTAGTAATACCAAAGCTCAAACCCCTTTGTGAAGGAAATTCATCATTTCGTTAAAAATATGAAGTATTCACTTCATTTTGACTTAACTAAATTTATCACAATATTCAGGTGAATTCAATATATTAGGTGCTTTTTATATAAAAAAATCCCCACGTGTAGTGGGGAAGAGCGGCAAGGATATTAAGAACTTTTATTAGTTTCGATGAAATTTTCCCTTTCTTCCTCTAAGTTGTGAACTGGTCCCCCTTCTCCAATCATATTCAGAGAAGCAATGACATCTAAATCTTTTCGCATAGCCAACTCCTCAGGATCAATTGGATTTGAATACATAAGACACTCCTCCTTCAAAGCTTTAATACTAGTATATTAAAGTACCGGAAAAATATTTGATGGAACATTCGTTTTAATTGAATAAACTCGAGATTGGAAGCAAACTGTGCTCTTATCCGAGCGTATTTTTTAATGTCAATATCGGAGTTATTGCTATAATTCCAAAATTTAATTTTAAGTGTGTAAAAGCATCCAAAATGCAATTTCAGACAAATTTATCCTCTTAAAACATTATTGTTGTAATTTATGGTGAATTCCGACATTTGAAATAACTTAAAAGTCTATTACAATGGAAATTAAATGAAAGGAGCTGAAAAAACTGTCGACCGAACAATTTGTAAAAGTAATGAGTCACAGCATACAAAGGGTAGAGAAATCAGTTAAACAGATGGAACAACATACAACGATAACCAAAACAGAACAAGTACAATTAATGCAAGCAGTATTGGAATTAGCAGACAGAATAAAATCAATCGAAACACATGTTAAAATGCTTAAATAAAGGGTATTTTGAAAAGTCCTTCTATTAGAATACGCCAATATTATACTAGTTATGACTTTATTTTGACTTGGGTAAACCTTATACTGGATGATACAGGAGTGATATGAAATGGAAAAACAAATATTGGAAGTTCTTACAAAACTAAATGAAAATATGGATTCCATGAATACACGAATAGATACAATGGATACACGATTGGATTCCATGAATATACGAATAGATTCCATAGATACAAGATTGGATTCCATGAATACCCGAATAGATACAATAGATACACGTTTAGACAAATTAGACGCGAAAATTGACAATGGTTTATTGGAAGTCCATGCACGATTAGACAAAGGCTTTGCCGAAATCAGCCTACTATTTGAAGTGGTAGATACTCGCTTTGATCAAGTTGACCAAAGACTTATATTCGTTGAAGAGTTGACTAAAAAGACGGCTATACATGATGTGAAATATTTAAAACATAAAGTAAGCCAAATTGAACAAGACGTATTTCTGCTAAATACAGAAAACTAGTAAAAGGGGTCTAAATAGACTCTTTTTTTATTTTCAACAGTAATTCGTTGACATACTTCTAAAAATACTGTAAATTACCCAATGGACGAACAATTTTGTTTTTCCTAAAACTAATATTCGTATTTTGGAGTGTGAAATATGGAAAACGTATTCGATTATGAAGATATTCAATTAATTCCGGCAAAATGTATTGTAAATAGCCGATCAGAATGTGATACAACTGTAACTTTAGGTGGGCATACGTTTAAGTTGCCTGTAGTACCTGCCAATATGCAGACAATTATAGACGAAAAAATTGCAAATTATTTAGCGGAAAATGGTTACTTTTATATTATGCATCGTTTTGAACCAGAGACACGTATCGCATTTACAAAGGATATGCAGTCACGTGGATTAATCGCATCGATTAGTGTTGGGGTCAAAGAGGAAGAATATGCATTTATTGAACAATTAGCAGCTGAACAGCTTATACCTGAGTTCATTACAATCGATATTGCACATGGTCATTCAAACGCGGTCATTGCAATGGTTCAACATATTAAAAAGCATTTGCCTCAAAGTTTCGTTATCGCGGGAAATGTAGGTACTCCTGAAGCGGTAAGAGAATTAGAAAATGCTGGTGCAGACGCTACCAAAGTAGGGATCGGACCTGGTAAAGTATGTATTACGAAGATTAAAACTGGATTTGGAACTGGTGGTTGGCAATTAGCGGCGCTACGTTGGTGTGCAAAAGCGGCAAGCAAACCGATTATTGCAGACGGAGGAATTCGTACGCATGGCGATATTGCTAAATCAGTGCGTTTTGGCGCATCGATGGTTATGATTGGTTCGTTATTTGCAGGGCATGAGGAATCTCCAGGGAATACAATTGAAAAAGATGGAAAACGTTATAAAGAATATTTCGGTTCCGCTTCTGAATTCCAAAAAGGCGAAAAGAAAAACGTAGAAGGCAAGAAAATGTTCGTCGAGCACAAAGGTGCTTTACAAGACACGCTTACTGAAATGGAACAAGATCTCCAATCTTCTATTTCTTATGCAGGCGGCAATAAACTAGATGCCATTCGTAACGTAGATTATGTAATCGTGAAAAACTCCATTTTCAACGGGGATAAAGTGTATTAATAATTGGTATTAAATGGGGAGCGAGTTTTTTTCTCGCTCTCTTTCTTAGTTCAATGAAGGATTAGTTATTAATATTATTTTTAATAATCAAATGGTACAATAATAGTGTCATTCATCATTGAATGAATAATTCAATCACTAGAGGAGTGTGTCAAATGGCTGTAGATATTTATCTTAATTTTAATGGGAATTGTCGCGAGGCTGCAGAATTTTATGCAGAAGTTTTTAAAACAGAAAAACCACAAATTATGACTTTCGGAGAGGCACCTCAAGATCCAAATTATACCTTACCAGAAGAAGCAAAAAATCTAGTTATGCACACTCGATTAAACATTAATGGGAGTAATGTGATGTTTTCCGATACATTCCCAGGTTCTCCTTTTATCTTAGGAAATAATATTAGCCTAGCCTTTGTTAGCAAAAATGAAGAGGACATTCATGCAGCTTTTGAAGCACTTAAAGAGGGCGGAACAGTAACTATGGAATTGCAAGAAACATTTTGGAGCAAATCCTACGGAGCGCTAAAAGATAAATTCGGCATCGAATGGCAATTTAGCCACGAAAGCGAAGAACTAAAACAATAGTAAATTAATAAAAAGGCTGTTCAACCAAAATAGTTGGACAGCCTTTCATGTTGCGCAAATGGGTACGAACGTTGCGGGAAAGCTCCCTAACGTTGCGCAAAACCCCCGTCATCAATAAAACATTTTCCCAGGATTCAATATCCCCTTCGGATCAAACAAAGATTTCACGGATTTCATCAATTCCACCGCTTCTCCGTGCTCGGTCACTTGATATTTCATCTTACCTAAACCGACACCATGCTCTCCTGTACAAGTACCGCCCAGTTTAATCGCTTTTAGGGCAATTTGTTCATTCGTATATTCCGCTTTTTCTACTTCCAACGGATCATTTGGATCGTACATAACAAGTGTGTGGAAATTACCATCACCGACATGTCCAAATACTCCGCCAATCAGTCCGCTTTCTTCCAATAACTCGCGGCCAAACACAACCATTTCTGCTAATTTTGAAATCGGCACGCATGAATCAGAGCCCGTCGATACTTTGCCTTTAATATGTTTATAGGCATATGCCATTTCGTGTCTGGCTTTCCATAAGTCTGCTCTTTCTTTAGAGGAATTAGCGCGCTCCCAGTTATTAGACCCTAACTCTTTCATCAGTTCTTCTACTACCATAGCTTCTTCTTCCACAATGTTTGGAGCACCGGCAAACTCAAAAAATAAGGAATGTTCCGCTGGGAATGAATAACCACCATATTCATTTACTTGTTTAATACTTTCCGCATCCACGAGTTCCATGCGCATTACTTGAATACCACTAGATAATACGACTTGAGCTGCTTCGGCACACTCACCAGGTGTTTGGAACGTACATCGTGCTGCTAACACTTTTTCAGGAATGCCGTGCAATTTTACGGTAATTTTCGTTATAACACCAAGTGTACCTTCCGATCCTGTGAATATCCCGTTCAAATGATAACCAGAAGAGGATTTTTTCGCTTTGGAACCTGTATGTATTAAGGTACCATTTGCCAGTACTACTTCCAAATCGAGTACTTGATCACGCATCGATCCGTATCTCACTGCGGTTGTTCCGCTTGCATTTGTTGCGACCATTCCACCGATGGATGCATCTGCACCTGGGTCGATTGGAAAGTATAGCCCATACCTATTTACATATTCGTTCAGTTGAAGTCGAGTCATTCCAGGTTCAACTGTGATCATTAAATCCTCTGGTGAAAACTCTATCACTTTATTCATACGGTCGAAGTTTAATGAAATACCTTTATGAATAGGAATTGCTTGACCTTCCAAGCCGGACCCGGCACCAAATGGTGTAACTGCTATATCATGTTCATTTGCAAATTGAAGCACTTTTACTACATCATCTACATTTTCTGGGAAGACAACAAAATCTGGTTCCACAAAAGAGTGGGAAGATTCATCCCTGCTATGTCGATAAAGCTCAGATTCACTTTGGCTAACTTTTTCATTTCCAATCAATTGTATAACTTCTTCTATTTCCACTATTAATCACCCAACTTTTCAAAAATTCAAAAATTTATATTTACAAGTAGAATAGCATAATATATTATGATTGTATACAGTATACAGAAGGGAGTGATTCAAATTGAAAAAAATTATTCAAAAAGAATCGCTTGCAGATCAAGCTTTCAGCAGTATTAAAGATGCAATTATTGCTGGTAAACTTGCACAAGAGGAGGAACTGCCAGAAGAAAAGTTGGCTTCAGATTTAGGTATTAGTAGAACTCCCATTCGTGAAGCATTAAAGCGTCTTGCCGCTGAAGGTCTTGTAAATATGCATAAAGCAAGACCAGCAACAGTAGCTACATTTACGAAAGATAATGCCTTGCATTATATGGAAATTAGAAAACTTTTAGAAATCCATAATATCGAAAAAAATGCAGATCAACTTTCTGATCAAGTACTGTATGCATTACAAAAGAACTTGGAAGGACAATTAGAAGCAATTGATGTCAATGATTACAATTCATTTATGGATTTCGATCGGGAGTTTCATTTACTTCTTGCAAATATTGGAGGGAATGTGAAATTGGCTGAACTGATTAGCCAAATGAATACTGGGGTCAATCGAGCGTTTTTATTTCTATCCAATACATTACCAATCAGTGCAAGTGATGCTTATACAGAACATGTGGAAATTGTCCAAGCATTACAAAAACGGGAAAATGTTTTAGCCAAACAACTTATGATTATACATCTAGATAACGTCGAAGAAAGATTTCTAAATTATTATACTGGGGAGGAAAACAAATGAAGAAATTAGTAGCTTTATTATTAATAACTATGTTAGCGCTTACAGCATGTGGAAGACCTACGGAGAATTCAACTAGTGTAAAAGGGGAAGAGCAGGATGCATATACAATTCGAATTGCATATTTAGTTTCAGAGGAACAATCTTCTCACTTAGCCGCAAAAACATATAAAGAAACACTTGAAAAAGAGTCAGATGGTCGTTTAAAAGTAGAGTTATATCCAAATGGACAACTTTATCCATCCGACCGGGAAGCAATTGAGGCAGTTCAACTTGGAAATGTGGAAATGACAATTCCAGCAGTGGCACCACTAGCTTCATTTAACAAAAAGTTTATGGTATTCGACTTACCGTTTTTATTTGATAACAATGAAGCGGCATACCGCGCGTTGGACGGAGAACTTGGACAACAATTATTAGGGGAACTGGAAAACAATGATTTGAAAGGGCTTGTCTTTGCCGAAAATGGTTTCCGTCATATGTCTAATAATAACGGACCAATTCAAGGGACAGACGATTTAAAAGGGTTGAAATATCGTACACTTGAAAATCCAGTACACACAGACACATTTAAAGCGTTCGGAGCTAATGCTTCACCATTTGCATTCGGTGAATTATATACAGCACTTCAACAAAAAACATATGATGCAATGGAGTCACCAATTTCGCTTTACTATACGAACAAGTTTTACGAAGTGCAAGACTATTTAACGTTGACAAGCCACGTATACGCAGCAACAATCTTACTGATGAATAATGATTTTTATAATAGCTTACCAGCAGATCTACAAGAGCTTGTAGTGAAAGCATCTGAAGAATACCGCACGGAGCAAAGAAAAATTGCGCAAGAACAAGATGTKGATTTTTTAAATGACTTGAAAGAAAATGGCATGCAAGTAAATGAGCTAACGGATGAACAACGCAATGAATTTAGAGAAGCAACGAAAACAGTTTATGACAAATATGTACCGGAAATCGGAGAAGACCTAGTAAATATGGCGAAGGATGCAAATCAACAATAAGCAAGTGAAAAAAGGATGGGGGATGTAGTGTGTTAAAGAAATTTTCAAAGTTTGAAGAAATACTACTCGTTTTGTCACTTGCGGTTATGGTTGCACTAATTTTTGGTCAGGTTGTTGGACGAAAAGTATTCGATTCCGCACCTAGTTGGACGGAGGAGCTTGCACGATATATTCATATTTTCCAAGTATGGATTGGGGCAAGTTATGCGGTGAAATTACGCCAGCATATACGAGTGGAAGCGTTTATCACGCGCTTTCACGGCGTGTTCCGCCAAATATTAGAAACATTATCTATTATCGTATGGTTCATTATGGCATTATTTCTTGCGGTGTTTGGAACACAGCTTGTGTTAAGTAGTTTGAAACATGGACAACTTGCACCAGCTATGCAAATTCCTATTTGGATTGCCTTTCTAGCAATTCCACTTGGTGGAGCAGGGATGGCAATTCGATTAATTGTTCAGCTAGTTGAGGTGTGGAAAGGTAATTATGAAAAACCTGCTGATGAGGAGATAATCATATGACGGTAGCATTATTATTTGGTACATTGTTCATCTGTTTACTTATCGGCGTTCCTATTGCCATTTCACTAGGGGTATCTGCTCTTGTTGCAATCTATTTTGGCTCTACTTTACCCTTAGGTATTATTGCACAAAAAGCATTCACTTCTTTGGATTCTTTTCCACTTTTGGCCATTCCCTTTTTCATGTTAGCGGGGGTGCTAATGAGTAAAGGGGGCGTATCGAAGCGATTACTCGATATGGCGGCTGCCATGGTCGGGTGGATCGTTGGTGGATTATCACTAGTAACGGTAGTAGCTTCGATGTTTTTCGCGGCAATTTCTGGTTCTGGTCCAGCAACTGTAGCTGCGATTGGTGGATTTATGATTCCGGAAATGAAAGATAAGAAGTACGACGGAGGATTCGCAGCAGCGGTTTCCGCATCGGCAGGATCGATTGGAGTCATTATTCCACCTAGTATTCCTTTCGTACTTTATGGAGTTATTGGCAGTGTTTCGGTAGGAAGTATGTTTTTGGCAGGTATATTACCGGGGATATTAATCGGTATAGGATTGATGGTTACCGCTTATTTTATCGCAAAAAAGCGTGGCTATAAATCCGAAACAAATACTACTTTTTCATTTAAAGATGTATTAAAAGCTACATATGATGCAAAATGGGCACTTCTAATTCCCGTCATTATTTTAGGCGGTATTTACGGAGGTTTTTTCTCACCTACAGAGGCAGCGGTAGTTGCGGTAGTTTATTCGTTAATCGTAGGTCTATATGTATACAAAGAGTTGACTTGGAAATCCGTTTTTGAATGTTTCCGAGAAGCAGTTGTCATTAATGCAACAACGATGATTATTATCGGACTTTCGGTTTCATTTGCCTATTTTATGACTTTGGAAAGAGTTCCAGATGATATTTCGCTATTTTTAACCGAGTTATCTACGAATCCTATTGTTATATTACTAGCAATTAATATTATTCTTTTAATAGTAGGTATGTTCATCGATACGATTTCGGCGCTTGTTATTTTAACACCTATTTTATTACCGATAGTTGTAGCAGTTGGAATTGATCCAATCCATTTTGGCGTTATTTTGGTCGCAAACTTAGCGATTGGTTTTATCACACCGCCACTTGGTGTAAATTTATTTGTAGCCTCGAGTGTTGGGAATGTAAAATTCGAAAAAATTGTCATGGCTATAATCCCATTCTTATTCTCGATGATTATTTGTTTAATCGTTATTACATTTGTGCCAAGCTTGTCTTTATGGCTTCCAGGATTTTTTAAGTAATTAGAAAGAAGGATGACATATTATGCCTTTAAGCATTAATGCGCGTGCTAAAGCGCTTGAAGTCCCAGGTATTCGGCAGTTTTCGAATCAATTAGTGAACTTTCCGAATGCGATTAATTTAACAATCGGTCAGCCTGACTTTCCGACACCTTTCTCTGTAAAAGAGGCAGGAATACGTGCAATCGAACAAGATTTAACTGGCTATTCACATAACGCTGGATTACTAGAACTACGAGAAGCAGTTAGTCACTTTTTCACTACCAAATATGGATTTTCCTATGACCCACAGCATGAAGTCGTTATTACAAATGGTGCTAGTGAAGGAATAGATTCGATTTTCCGTACGATTCTAGAAGAAGGCGACGAGGTTATTTTACCAGCTCCAATCTATTCCGGATATGTGCCAATTATTGAATTATGCGGTGCAAAAGTTGTCTATTTAGATACAACGAAAACTGGTCTTCAGCCATCTACTAAGGAACTAGAAAAGTTAATAACAGAAAAAACAAAAGCTATTTTATTTAATAATCCTTCCAATCCAACAGGGGTTGTTATCCAAAAAGAAACTATGGATGACTTAGTTCAGATGTTGAAAGATAAGGATGTTTATATTCTTACAGATGAAATATATAGTGAAAATACCTTTAATGGAGCTCATATTTCTCTCGCTTCATATAAAGAGCTTCGGGAAAAACTATTTTATCTACATGGCGTTTCGAAGTCCCATTCAATGACAGGGTGGAGAATTGGGTTTGTGATGGGGCCAACGACAATTATGAAACAAGTAATGTTAGTGCACTCGTATAACTCCATATGTGCTTCCTTGCCAGCTCAATACGCTGCAATCGAAGCACTGACGAATGCAAAAGATACACCTGAAGAAATGAACGTGGAATATGTGAAAAGACGTGACTATGTATATAGTCGTTTAGTGGAAATGGGCCTGTCCGTTGAAAAGCCCAATGGTGCATTTTATATTTTTCCTTCGATTGAAAAATATGGCTTAAGTTCCTTCGATTTTGCGACTAAGCTATTACAAGAAGGTGGAGTTGCCGTTGTTCCGGGAAGTACATTCACTCCGTTTGGCGAAGGGTATATTCGGATTTCATATGCTTATGCTATGCCAATTCTGGTCGAAGGACTAAATCGATTAGAAAGATTTATACAGACACTTTAAAAAAATAGCCACTAACTAGTTTAGTGGCTGTTTACTATTTCAACTCCAAATGCTCTTTTAATTCTAAAGTTACTTGTGCGAGTTCTTCCTCATCCATCACATAATACCAAATACCATCCAGCCGTTTACCTGCTCCGTGTTCAAAAGCAATCGTATCTACTTGGTTCAATGCATTTTTATAGCCTTTTTGTATATCTATCATTTGTTCAAAAGTCATATTTGTACGGATATTTTGTTCAAATACGCTTAACAACTMTTTATAATTAAGCAAACTATTAATGGAAGCACCTTCTTTTAAAACTGCTTGTAGTACTAGCTTCTGTCTAGCTTGTCTACCAAAATCCCCAAGTGGATCGCTCATTCGCATTCGCACATAAGAAAGTGCTTGTTCTCCGTTTAAATGTATATTTCCTTCATTAAAATTAAACCCATCTTCTGTAAATGCAGCTGTATTTTCTACTGTAACTCCGCCAACTACGTCGACTATTTGAAGAAAACTTTCCATATTAACTTGAACGACGTAGTCAATTGGGATATTCAGTAGATTTTCAACAGAATGGAGGGACATGTCAATCCCACCAAAAGCATAGGCGTGATTAAGCTTATCAATCTTATCCATTCCAATCATTTCGGTATATGTATCTCGTGGAATACTTACCATTTTGATGGAGTTTAAGGTAGGATTGACAGTTAAAACAATCATCGTATCGGAACGTCCGACATCTTCCGCTCGTTCATCTACCCCCAGTAAAAGTAAGGAGAAGGGTTCTTTCTTTACCAACTCTACTTCTGTTTCTCTTAATTTAGACGTTTTACGTATTTCCGGCGCCTGAACTGTTTCAATCGCTACAGAGACGTCCTTATATAAAATACTCGCATATATAGCAGCTCCGAGTAGAAAACAGGAAATTAGCGTAATCCAAATGATTCTTTTTGACATGCTAGCCCTCGATTCTGTTGTTAGAAAGGTATGATTATATGTATGAATAAACTTAAAGAATTAGTAATCTTAGTATGCATAAAATTTCGCAAGTTTAACCCTAAAGTACCTTCCTACTTCTTTAAGAGGAAAAGCTCCCTGAAATATGCTAATATAGGAGGATAAATGAATTCGAAGCTTGCAGGAGGAAATCTAATTGACTGTTACAAAACAAGCCTTCTCACTAAACTTTTCTTTACTATCAAAGTTTATAAATGAAGAAGAAAAAAATAAATATACCAATATAATTAGTATGATACATGAAGAAATGCACGCACCAACAAGTAAAGACAGAGATGCATTAGGTTGGGTAGAGCTAGCCATAAAACAGGATCAAAAAGAAATAGAGCAAATGCTTGCTATTGCAAATGAAATAAGAACAAAATCTGCCGTATTAATTGTAATTGGAATTGGCGGCTCGTATCTAGGAGCAAAAGCAGTGCAAGATGCATTGACCCCTTATTTTTCGAAAAAAATGGGGGAGACAGAAGTAATTTATGCAGGACAAAATATGAGTGGAGCCTATATCAATCAATTACTTCAATACGTAGAAGACCGCGAAGTATATGTAAATGTCATTTCTAAATCGGGAACAACACTTGAACCTGCGATCTCCTTCCGAGTTATTAAGTCTTATATGGAAAAACGCTACGGAGAAGAAATCAAAAATAGAATTATTTTAACGACGGATCCAACCAATGGCTTGCTGCGTGAGCTTGCGCAAGAAGGAGGATTCAGAAGCTTTGAAGTTCCAGCAGATGTAGGTGGACGCTTTTCGGTCTTAACGCCAGTCGGATTATTTCCATTAGCAGTAGGCGGGATTGATATTAGGGCGCTACTAGATGGTGCCAAGCAAGCAACGAATGATTTAATGTTTTCCAATTACAAAGAAAACGAAGCTTATGAATATGCCTTATCTAGATATTTACTTGAGAAAAAAGGCTATATTATCGAAATAATGGCTTCATTTGAGCCCTCTTTACGGAATGTTTTTGAATGGTGGAAGCAATTATTCGGAGAAAGTGAAGGGAAAGATGAAAAAGGAATTTTCCCTGTTTCTGTTACATATACAACGGATTTACATTCGATTGGTCAATATATTCAAGCGGGCAAACGTCAAATTTTTGAAACGATTTTACATGTTCGCAATCAACAAGAGGATTGTACAATTCAATTGTTAGAGAATAATTTTGACCAGTTAAACTTCTTAGAAGACAAAACCTTTCATGATATTAATACAATAGCGAAGAATAGTTCGATCTTGGCGCATTATGATGGTGGCGTTCCTGTGATTCAAGTAGAGATTGATAAACTAGATGAATATCACCTAGGCTATTTACTTTATTTCTACGAAAAAGCATGCGCAATGAGTGCTTACTTATCGGGAGTGAATCCATTTGATCAACCGGGAGTAGAGTCTTATAAAAATAATATTTTTGCTCTACTGAATAAGCCGGGGTATGAATCGTTGAAAGAAGAATTGGAAGAAAGACTTGCAGAGATTTTTGAGTGAGTGTTATAGAAAAAAAAGGTCAGTACAATGGAAATCTCCTTTGTACTGACCTTTTTTCTATAGAGTAG
>NZ_JBFTLO010000035.1:0-31741 GCF_056396485.1 Psychrobacillus sp. 05T411
AATATCATCCAGGAAATGGATAAGGGCAATCAATTGATGATGGAAGGCAACCAGTACCAAGTGGAGAGCAATCAATTCTAATCGGAAAGCAACCAAATCAGCACGAGAGCAACTAAATTGCGGATGAAGGCAACCAATTCTTAATATAGAAAGTATACTCGGAGTGAGACGACGATGAATATACAGCGAAATTCCAATAAATGATTGAATAAGGCGAACTATTTCCTAATAATCCTTCACTTGTCATGAGACAGCATTTTCCAATTCAATTTAATCAATATTGACTAGTGGACATGATCAATTGAAATTTCTGATAACTACATACACCAAATTAGTAAGAAATTTCCATTGATTTTCGCTGCAGGCGGCGACTCCAGTGGGATCAAGTGAGTAAGATGAGACTTCACAACGTACGCGCAAGCGGCGGTGAAGGCTCATCACTCACCCCACGGAAAGCGTCAGACTGCAGCGAAAATCACAGCTGACTCTAGTCAACGCACTAAGACACATTTTCCCTATATTAAGTACAATAAAAAAACGCCAACAAATTAGTCTGTTGACGTTCGAATGATTATAAATAATATCTAAATAAGTAAAATAAAATAAGTACTATTCCGACAATTCCTGAAACGCTAAAATACACTAGCTTTAAAAGGAGTCCTGAAAACAACCATAGTAAACAGTTAGCAATGATCAAACCAATTAATACACTTGGATGATCAAAAAAGTAAACATCCCATACTTTGAACGATATTCCTAAAAGTAGTAATGCGGAAAAAACGAATAATAAAGGTGTCATCACCGATTTTGTTTTTGCTAGTTTACTAGCTATGTATAAAAAAGAGCATATAGCAATTCCCGATGCGATAATGGGTATAAAGGCAAGAGTCGTAATTAAAATGAGTGATGCTATTAATAGAATTGTAATAAAGCCAAGTGCTAGATATAAGCTATTTTTATTCTTTTTTTCCTTGGCAAGAACTGCCTCGGAATGCTTCTCTTTTCTCTCTTCCTCTTCTCCCTGCGCATAAAGTGCTGTTAGAAAATCGCAATAATGTTCTGGAAGTAGTTTATTTTTCTTCCAAAAAGCAATTTCATTTAGGATAATTTGCTTACGTTGAACTGACATTTCTCGTCCTCATTTCATCTGACAGTTAACATTAAGTATAATGCAGAAAAAGACACCCTACAAGGATGCCTCTTCGAAAAAAATTATTCTAAGAAATCTTTTAGACGTTTACTGCGGGAAGGATGACGAAGCTTACGTAGTGCTTTCGCTTCGATTTGGCGAATACGTTCACGTGTAACACCAAACACTTTTCCTACTTCCTCCAGCGTTCTCGTACGACCATCATCTAAACCGAATCGAAGACGAAGAACGTTTTCTTCACGATCCGTTAATGTGTCTAGCACATCTTCTAATTGTTCTTTTAATAGTTCATACGCAGCGTGATCTGAAGGGGATTGAGCATCCGCATCTTCGATAAAATCACCTAAGTGCGAATCGTCTTCTTCTCCAATAGGAGTTTCTAGAGAAACTGGCTCTTGTGCAATTTTTAGGATTTCGCGTACTTTTTCTGGAGGTAAATCCATTTCTTCTCCAATTTCCTCTGGAGAAGGCTCACGACCTAAGTCTTGCAATAATTGTCTTTGAACACGAATTAATTTATTAATCGTTTCAACCATATGCACCGGAATACGAATAGTACGCGCTTGGTCCGCTATCGCACGTGTAATCGCTTGTCTAATCCACCAAGTAGCATACGTACTAAATTTGAACCCTTTACGGTGATCAAACTTTTCAACTGCTTTAATAAGTCCCATATTTCCTTCTTGGATTAAATCTAAGAATAGCATTCCACGACCTACGTAACGTTTTGCAATACTTACAACTAGTCGAAGGTTTGCCTCTGCTAGACGTTTTCTAGCTTCTTCATCCCCTTGTTCGATTCTTTCTGCAAGTGCAATTTCCTCGGAGGCTTTTAATAAATCCACTCGTCCGATTTCTTTTAAATACATACGAACTGGGTCGTTAATCTTAACACCAGGTGGCACGCTTAAATCATTTAAATCGAAAGTTTCTTCTTTTCCTTTCATCAAACGATCTAAATCTTCTTCGTCACCATCTTTTCGGCTAAGTTCAATTTCTTTCCCTTCCAAATGATCGATAAATTCTTCGATTTGGTCGGATTCCAATTCAAAATGAGCTAGTTTTTCCGCAATATCATGATACGTTAACTCCCCATTTTTTTTACCTAATTCGATTAATTGTTTTTTTGCTTCTTCTAATGATAATTCAATATCCGTTTCTTTTGTACGTTCAGACTTGTCCGCCATAAGAAATCCTCCTTTTACTACCGGATGTTTATTCAAAAGTTGCTAACGACTTTTTTAACTGAATAGCTTCTTGAGCAAGTTGCAAAGCTTTTGTCATATCCGTCATTTTCTCTGCCTCTTTTGCTTCATGTAACTTCCGCTCAATTTGTTGCTCTATCCGGTATTTTCGAATATGGCGCAAGCAGTCCATGACTTCCTCAGTTTCATGTTCTGGATCACGTTCTGAGAGCGCAGCTTCCATAACTATATTTCTAAGTTGTGCATCATTAAGTACTTCTAAAAATCGTTGATAATCTCCATCTGGATACTGTTCATAAAATCCGGTTAAGCTTACATAAACTGCTTCGTATGCATCCCTTATAAAACATTGGTCCCCAGAATTGTTTCGTGCCACATCAATTATTTGTGCATTATATAGCATATGAGAAAGTAATATTCGTTCTGCTCGCTCATCTGCCGATAAAGTCCTCTTCTTTTTAGTCAATTCCTGATTAGTTGGGAGAGGAATAGATGGCTCACTTTTAAATTGTTTTGCTTTTTTCCCTTGGAGTTTTCGTAAATGTTGATAGATTGCTTCCTCCGACACGTTTGTTTCTTGTGAAAGTTGTCGAATGTACAAATCACGCTCTACAGAAGAATTTCTCTCACTCAGTATTTCCAATATTTCTTGAATATACTGTAATGTATCATTTTMGTTATTAAAATTCTTATCACGCTTAGAAACAATCATCATAAAGGATAAATAGGAATGGGGCTTTTCCATAATTTTCGTACGAAAAGCTTCTTCCCCGTAGTTTTTAATATAATCATCTGGATCCATCGCATCCGGTATAATGGCTACCTCTGTTTGGATGTTTTGAGCTTGCAAAGCAGTTGCTGCTCTCTTAGCTGCTTCCATACCAGCTTTATCCCCGTCATAACATAATGTGACGTTTGATGTCAATCTATTCAATTTTGTTATATGTTGTGACGTCAAAGCCGTCCCCATAGTTGCAATACCATTAGATATTCCTGCTGTGGATGCTGCAATTACATCTAAAAAGCCTTCGAAGACAACTACATTTCGTTGTTTACGAATTTCCAAACGAGCTTTATCTAAATTATACAGCACTTGGCTTTTCTGGAAGATAGGCGATTCTGGGCTATTTAAATATTTTGCTTCATTTTCACTTTTTTCCAGAATTCTCCCCGAAAAAGCGATGACATGTCCCGCTTCATCAAACACCGGAAACATTATTCTTCCTCTAAAACGGTCGAAATACTTTAATTCATTTTCTTTTCGGATAATAAGCCCAGTTTTCTCTATTTCTTGTAAATCCATACCTTTTCGTGCTAATAATGTTGTTAAAGCATCCCAATTAGGTAATGACCATCCAATTTTATACTTTTCGATGATTTCGGTAGAAAACCCTCTTTCCTCTAAGTAATGTAATGCATTTTCTCCTTCCTCCGTATGAAGTAATAAATGATGAAAATAATCGCTGGCAAATTCATGCGCTTTTTTCATAATCGATACTTCTTTTGAGACAGGTGCTTTTGCTTCTGAATGATCGGAGGAACTTTCTTCAATCGTAAGTCCAATTCGACTTCCAAGTTTACTTACAGCATCTTGGAACGAAAGATTTTCGATATCCATTAAAAATGTGATTACATTTCCACCAGCACCACACCCGAAACAATGAAAAATCTGTTTCTCCTGCGTTACTGAAAAAGATGGTGTTTGTTCTCCATGAAAAGGGCATAAACCAAAATAATTTCTACCTCTTTTCGTTAATTGAACATATTCACTAACAACATCGACAATATCTGTGTTATTTCTAACTTGTTCGATAACTTCTTCTTCTATACGATTTGTCATTAATTCACCATCTTTACTCGCTACTTTATTAATTCGAGATAAATTATAAAAATCCTGCAAGAAACGACAAAATAATTCATAAAAAAAGTTTGATATAGTTATATTCTTTTTTCCACAAATAACTATTATAAGTCATTTCATATTATTAATCTATACTTTATTCGATTCGCAATACAAAAAAACCTTTTCACAAACGTGAATCGGTTCATTTTTTTTATAATTATTTTTGTTGAATATGATTAATTACTAAATTGGCCGTTTCTTCTACTGCTCGATTTGTTACATCAATTACAGTACACCCAATTCTTTTTACTACTTTTTCGAAATGGGCAATTTCTTCATTTATCCGTTCTATTTTAGCATAACTTGCATCATCATTTAAACCAATAGCTATTAATCTTTCTTTTCGAATGGAATTTAGCTTTTCAGGTGTAATTACTAAACCAAAACATTTTGCTGGATCCACTAGGAATAGTTCTTCCGGAGGTTCAACTTCCGGTACTAATGGCACGTTGGCTACTTTATATCTTTTATGCGCCAAATATTGAGATAATGGTGTTTTAGAAGTTCTAGAAACGCCAATTAAGACAATGTCCGCTTGCAATAAGCCGCGCGGATCTCTTCCGTCATCATATTTTACTGCAAATTCAATCGCTTCTATTTTTTTGAAGTAATCTTCATCTAGCTTACGGACTAGTCCTGGCTCTTCGAATGGTCTCTCGTCTAAACTTTTCTCGAGCAAGTTAATCACAGGACCGATTAAGTCTACCGAAGCTAATCCATATGCATGACAGTATTCGATTAAGGCATCTCGCATATTCGTTTGCACAAGGGTATATAAAATAATAGCATCTTGTTCTTTTGCTAGTTCGGTAATCTCTTTAATATGATCCAATGAATCGATATGTGTAAATCGCTTTAATTTCGTATGTTGTAGACCTGGTCTAAACTGACTTACTGCCGCTTTTGCCACTAGTTCGCCCGTTTCACCGATAGAATCTGAGACAATAAACAGGTTTAACATTTTCATCGTGTCACTCCTTATAAGTCGTGGTCATCGGCTAAAGATAAGAAAGCACGTGTAATATTCGTTTTCGTCACCCTTCCAACTACCTCTAAACCATCTTTTCGTTCTTTTATTACTGGTAATGAGTCAATTTGACGACTCATTAATTTATTGGCTACTTCAATTAGCGTATCTTCTTTCGTGCAATACGTAATATTTGGCATCCTTGTCATAATCATATGTACTGGGAGTTTATTTAAATCCTGATTTCCAATACTTGTACGTAAAAAGTCTTTTCTCGAAAGTACACCAGATAATAGAGATTGTTTATCCACGACAAATAACGATCCTACATCTTCTAAAAACATATGACATATAGCATCATACACTGTCATGCTTTCTTCTACAACAACGGGAATAGATTGGAAGTCTTTTACTACCATCTGGGCGATATTATCTGAAATTGCTTGGCTTGTTTTTTTGCCAGAATAAAAATAACCAACGCGCGGTCTGGCGTCTAAAAAGCCAGCCATTGTTAAAATAGCAAGATCTGGTCGTAAAGTAGACCTAGTTAAGCTTAGTCTTTCTGCAATTTGCTCACCTGTTATAGGGCCATTACCTTTAACAATCTCCAAAATTTCGTTTTGCCGTTTGTTGAGTTCGATTGGAATCACCGCCTCAAAATGTTCTACTGTATCCTTAATTATTATATACTACTTACTCCTTTATTGCGAAGTAAACTGGCTCATGTTACAATAACATCAAATAATAAAGCGTTGAAGAGCATTATAAGTACTGTAATCTAGCGAGTGGTGATAGTGAAAGACCACAAAACAGGAAACGGCAGCTCAGAGCTTATGCTTTTAAAGAGGATTGTATTGCACAATCAATCGGGGTGGAACCGCGGGTTAAAAAACTCGTCCCCGGGCCTAATATGGCCCGGAGACGAGTTTTTTTCTTTTTAAAAGCACACAAAAATGTGGAGGGTTTGTTATGGAATTTTCAATGGAAACAGTAGTAAGTTTAGCAAAACAAAGAGGATTTGTATTCCCCGGATCTGAAATTTATGGCGGACTTGCGAACACTTGGGATTATGGGCCACTTGGTGTGGAATTAAAAAACAATATTAAAAAAGCTTGGTGGAAAAAATTCGTACAAGAATCTCCATACAACGTTGGATTAGATGCAGCCATTTTAATGAACCCAAAAACTTGGGTAGCATCTGGACATATCGGCAATTTTAATGATCCAATGATTGACTGTAAAAAGTGTAAATCTCGTCATCGTGTGGACAAAATTATCGAAGATGCACTTGATAAAAAAGGTATTGAAATGGTTATAGATGGACTTTCATTTGAAAAAATGGAAGAAATCATGAAAGAGCATAACGTCGTATGCCCTTCTTGTGGAGCGTTTGACTATACGGATATTCGTCAATTTAACTTAATGTTTAAAACGTTCCAAGGGGTAACGGAATCATCTACAAACGAAATTTTCTTACGTCCAGAAACCGCACAAGGTATCTTCGTTAACTACAAGAATGTACAGCGTTCTATGCGTAAAAAAATGCCATTTGGTATTGCACAAGTAGGAAAAAGCTTCCGTAACGAAATTACTCCTGGTAACTTTACATTCCGTACGAGAGAATTCGAACAGATGGAATTAGAATTTTTCTGTAAACCAGGCGAAGATATGGAATGGTTTGAGTTCTGGCGCAATTATTGTAAGGATTGGTTATTAAACTTAGGCGTTTCAGAAGATAGCATTCGTTTACGTGACCACTCAGATGATGAATTATCTCACTATTCGAATGCAACGACTGATATCGAATATAAATTCCCATTTGGTTGGGGTGAGCTATGGGGTATCGCTGACCGTACAGACTTTGACTTAAAACAACATATGGAACATTCTGGGGAAGACTTTAACTATATCGACCCTATTACGAATGAGCGCTATGTTCCTTATTGCATTGAGCCATCTCTTGGAGCAGACCGAGTTACATTAGCCTTCCTTTGTGAAGCATATGACGAAGAGCAATTAGAAGGTGACGATAAACGTACCGTATTACGTTTCCACCCTGCTCTAGCACCAGTGAAGGCAGCAATTTTACCTTTGTCGAAAAAATTATCAGAAGGCGCAACAGCCTTATTCTCTGATTTAAGTAAACATTTCATGGTTGACTTTGACGAGTCTCAATCAATCGGAAAACGTTACCGTCGCCAAGACGAAATCGGAACACCATTCTGTATCACTTACGATTTCGATTCAGAAACAGATGGTCAAGTAACGGTTCGTCACCGTGATTCGATGGAACAAACAAGAATGCCGATAGCTGATGTAAAAGCTTATATTGTAGAGCAATTACAGTTTTAATGGTAAAAAACCAAATTAGACAATCGTCTGATTTGGTTTTTTTGTTTATGGTTGTATAACCGGATTTATGTTGGGAATAGTTCAATTATTTGCTCGGACGAGAGCTAATTGCTCAGATAGCTTCTCCCTACCCAAAATAGGGTTCAGCATGCAAAAAGATCCAAGTTCGAAGTTATTCTTCGGAACTTGGATCTTTTTTGGGATTAAAAAATTCTGGTGTTTTTTCCATTTGATCTAAAAACCCTTGGGACTTCAATCGAATTCCTATTTGTTCGTTATAGATAGTTCGAACAATTTTTTTTATAAAGCCCTTTGTTTCCTTTTTTAGCGTAAGTTTGCCAACTTGGCCAATCGGAACAGTATAAAACGTGCGGATTAGCTTTACTTGCGCTGGTGTTAACCGTATTAAATATGGATCAACCGGGAAGCACCGGTGGCAAAGGAAGCCTATTTGAGCGAAAGAAAATGCAAATTCTCCGTCCGTAGCACCGCAGTTAGTACATTGATGCAACACTGGGTAAATCCCAGCAATCGGAAGCATCTTCCATTCTACAAATAAACTAATGGCTTCTGGATCATACTCTTCGGAAATAGCCTCCAACGCCTCTTGTAAAATAGTAAATACATGAGGTTTCGGACCCTCATCTTCTATTAACTTATCTACTAACTCCATGATGAAACTGGCATAAGCAGTTGTAAAAATATCTTCTCGAATCGATCGCATTGAATCGATTATTTCACCTTGCTGTAACGTCCCCATACCTCTTCCTTGCTGAATTAAAAAATAAGCATAGGTAAACGGTTGGGAAATAGAAGATAGGCGGCTCGTTGGTTTTTTAGCCCCCCTAGCCATGGCAGCTCTTTTTCCTAATTCTCTTGAAAATATCGTAACAATTTTATCTGTTTCTCCGTAAGATGAAGTCCGCAAGACAATGCCTTCTACTTTTTGAAGCACAAGCCTTCCCTTCCTTCTTAGTGTCTAACTTTTTGCGCCTATATGTATCTATAGGCGCCTTTCGCATTTCATTTCTTAATACTCGTCTTCTCTAAATCCGTAATCACGTAAATGGGTTGATTTATTGCGCCAATCTTTTTGTACTTTTACCCATAATTCTAAAAACACTTTCGTTCCAAGCAACATTTCGATATCATGGCGTGCTCTTGTTCCTACTTCTTTTAAAAGTGCGCCTCTTTTCCCGATAACAATACCTTTTTGGGAGTCTCTCTCTACGATAATCGTGGCCATTACACGGATCATGTCTTTTTCAGTGTCTTCTTCTTTTTTAATCTTATCAATAACTACCGCAATGGAATGAGGAATCTCTTCACGCGTTAAATGAAGTACTTTTTCACGAATCAATTCAGAGATGATGAATCGTTCTGGGTGATCAGTTACTTGATCCGCAGGGTAATATTGAGGGCCTTCTGGCAAGTATTTTTGAATGGTTTCAAGCAAGCGATCTACATTATTTCCTTGTAGAGCGGATATTGGTACAATTTCAGCAAAATCATACTTGTCTTTATATGACTCAATGATTGCGATTAAATCGTCTGGATGCACTTGATCGATTTTATTAATAACTAAGAAAACTGGCGTTTCATTCTTCTCAAGCATATCGATAATGAATTCGTCACCTTTACCTCTTGGTTCTGTTGCGTTCACCATGAACAAAATAGCATCCACTTCACGAAGTGTATTTTTTGCTACTTTTAACATGAAGTCCCCAAGTTTATGCTTTGGTTTATGAATACCTGGTGTATCGATGAAAATCATTTGGCTGTCATCTAATGTTAAGACACCTTGTACTTTGTTTCGAGTTGTCTGAGGCTTGTCACTCATAATGGCAATTTTTTGGCCAATTACTCTATTTAAAAATGTGGATTTCCCTACATTTGGACGTCCGATGATTGAGATAAATCCTGATTTAAACCCTTTATTATTTTGCTCCATATTCCAAATCCTCCGTTGTAAATGCACCCGGTAATAACTCTGCTACCGTCGTTTCTAATACTTGACCATTCAAGTTCGTTAAGAAAACCGGCATATCTTGATCACAAAATTCTGCAAGTACTTGTCTACACGCGCCGCACGGGGAAATAGGTCCTTCTGTATTCCCTGAAACTGCGATTGCAGCAAATTCCTTTTTCCCTTCAGATACTGCTTTAAATATAGCAGTACGCTCCGCACAGTTCGTCAAACCAAAAGATGAATTTTCGATATTACAACCTTGAATCACTTCTCCGTCTTTCGTTAAAAGTGCTGCTCCAACAGGAAATTTTGAATAAGGCACATATGCTTTTTCTCTTGCTTTAATAGATGCTTCTAATAACATTTTTTTATCCATCTTTTTCACCTCAAAAATAATATTCCCGACCATTTCGGGATAAATATGATTAAACCTACGATTACTGTGCAAATGGCATACACAAGACACGCCCCTGCCGCCAGATCCTTTGCCTGTTTAGCAAGCGGATGTAGTTCGGGCGATGTTAAATCGACGACACGTTCAATCGACGCGTTTACTAATTCTATCACGAACATACCACATATTAATATGATAATGATTATCCATTCCCATTTCGATAAGCCGGAAAGGGAGCTTAGGATTAAAACAATTACTGCTGCTAGTATGTGGAAACGAAAATTTTGTTCACTTCTAACGACATGCACTACGCCTTGTGAAGCATAAATAAACGACTTAAAAAACTTATGAATGTCCATGGCCTTCACGCTTTAAACCAAACGCTTGTAAAATCGTTTCTTGTAAGCTGAACATTTCTTTCTCTTCTTCTTCCGTCCCGTGATCATAGCCGAGCAAATGTAAAAAACCATGCACTGCTAAAAAACAAAGTTCTCGTTCAAATGTATGACCGTATGATTCTGCTTGTTCTGATGTACGTTCAACCGATATGATAATATCTCCAAGTAAAGTCGGAATATCCGCATCCTTGATTTCGATTTCCCCCTCGCCCATTTCTTCCATAGCAAATGAGATGACATCTGTGGGCATATCTTTTTGGCGATATGTTTTATTAATCTCTTGTATAGCTTCATTTGTTACAAATGTAACGCTTACTTCACTACCCTCTTTCACTGCTAATTGCGAAGCAGCAGAAGTTAATACTTTTTCTACAAGCGTCATCGTTTCTTCAGATATTGTATTTGTTTCGTCCATTAAATCTAGTTCTAGCATTCTTTTAGCCCCTAACCTCGTTATTTTGGGTATTCAATACGGGAATGGAATGTCCCATTCATCGTTGTACAGAAACTTTCTTCCATTTTCTTTATTTCCTTTAACGATAGATCGCATTCGTCAAATTGTCCGTCCAGTAACTTGTCTGTAATAATGGATTGGATTAATTCCTTAATCTTCTCCGCGCTCGGTTCTTTCAACGAGCGAACAGCTGCTTCGACACTATCGGCAACCGAAATAATGGCAATTTCCTTCGTTTGTGGTTTTGGTCCTGGATACCTGTACTGTTCTTCGATGATATCTTCTTTCATTTCTTTTGCTTTATGGTAAAAGAATTTAAGTAAGCTTGTTCCGTGATGTTGTGCTGCAATATCGACTATTTCTTTTGGCATTTTATATTTTTGTAAAATCCCTGCACCATCTACAGCATGTGCAATAATAATATCACGACTCGTTTCTGGTGGTAAACTATCATGTGGATTGTATCCATTGACTTGATTTTCGATAAAAAATCCCGCTCGTTTCGTCTTACCGATATCATGATAATAACACCCTACACGTGCCAGCAAACCGTTCGCACCAACTGCCTCACAAGCTGCATCCGCCAAGTTAGCAACCATTAAACTATGATGATACGTTCCAGGTGTTTCCGTTAATATCTTTTTTAATAATGGATGATTGGGATTGGAAAGTTCAATTAATCGCATTTTCGATAAAATGCCAAATACTGATTCAAAAAACGGCAAGATTCCAATCGTAAGTGCCCCTGATAGTATACCCGATAATACAGCTGCTCCAACATAAAACAGTATATCTGAAAATTCATAGGTCGTTTTTGTCATTAATAAATAAAATAAAATAAATAATAAGTTTACCGCTGAAACGATAAAGCTTCCTCTAAATATTTGAGAATTATTATGTGTACGCTGCATAGCGAAAATACCTGCTATACTACCAAATAATATGTATAAGGTAATTTCCATTTGAAACACATTCGTATATCCTTCTTGAAAGATAATACCAGCATAAGCAGCGACAACAAAACTAGTGATCAGTGCAGCACGTTCATTTACTAATAAGTAAACAAAAATGGATATCATTGCAGACGGAAATATAAAGGCGATGACTACATCAAAATTATAGGCAACCGATTGTAATACTTTCATAATTAACACAGAAATGATTAGACTGAAAGCAACGACCACTAAGTTTTTAGCATTATTAATGTTTTTTTCTTTTTTACGAAATGTTTGAGCAAATAGGATCCACATTGTAAGAACAACAAACAGTCCAACACCTACTGGCGGCTTATAAGATGTTTTATTGGTTAACATGCCGAGCAATTCAATTTGCCTATAAACTTCTCGGTCTATTAATTCTCCTTTTTGGACAAGGATTTGCCCTTGTAGAATTCTCGTTGGTTCAACACTTGCCTTTGCTTGTTCAATCCGCAACTTCGTAAGCTCTTCATTTTCGATTTCCGTTGCTACAATTGAACCACGCGCTATATTGATAAGGATATTCATATATTCTGATGAATATCCAAAAGTATTTGTCACTTGTGAAGCAACCTTTTCCCGAGCAGCTGGAATATTTTCAGTTCGGATTGGTTCATTTAAAGCTTTTTCTGCTAGAGCAGATAATTTCTCTTTTGACTCACGCAATACGGGAGTCGACTGCTTCAATAAAACAGTTAACATTTCATCACTCAAAGGTATGATGCTTGCATTTTCCGCTAAAATATCCATTTCATCTTTCAGCTTCGCTAGGGATATATCCATTTCATCTTCTACTAATTCTTCTGTCTTATTTTTTTTCACTTCAAGCACATTATCGAAAATGGAGCGAATAATCGCAGCTTGGTTATCTGCAGTTTCGTCCTGAAATTGGTAGACTGGGAGCACTTCTGATGCTACTTTTTCTCTTTCTTCTTCTGTTTTGATGGGATCTTCCATCGTTTTAACAGATCGAATCGTATCCGGTGATAACTGGAATCGTTCTATGTCATATTTACTTTCTTTCACATTTCCGATTATTAGAAAGAACATGCAAACCGCTGTTAAGAGAATGATAACGAAAGGGAGATATTGATGATTGCGCCATTCTCTCCATTTTAATAAAATGGTCTTCACTCTATACTCAGCTCCTTCACAGCTTGTCCTTTCATTATACCTTAAAGTTAAAGCTAGTCATTACAATTTCCGGAAAAATTAACAAAAGCAACGGTCAGCAAAAAAAGTTTCCAGCTTATCTGAAGACATTGAAACAGTGTTTTTTTAATAAATATCCTTAGCGACTAGTAAAGATACATCAAATATTTATTATAATTTAACTCTATAATAGAGTTTCTATAGGCCCACGCTTCCACTTGTATGTCTTTTGATTGCTACTGACTAAATGATCGCTACTTCATAAAGTGCAAATGCTATTTATTAATAGTACTTTTGGAAAATAGTTTTATAAAAAGGTAAGTGAATAGAAAAGCGCTGAGCAACTAAAATTGTGTCTTTAGCTGCTTTTTTATGAATAGGTAACTATAATATGCGGCTTGTTTTTCCAAGTAAAGAGCTACTTTGAGAATTGGTTGCTTTCACCGGCATTTTGGTTGCCCTCGTGCTGATTTAGTTGCTTTCAGACTAGAACTGGTTGCTTTCCATGACCAATTAGTTGCCCTAATCCATTTACTGGATGCACATAATCGAAAAGTTTAATTGTCCTGTAGGTGTGTGTCGGACGAATTTCCATAAATCCCAAAAATACTAGGGGCGCTAGCTGTGCTGGCGCCCCTAGTATTTTTGCTTTTACTAAAAATTCAAGTTCGACTTAATCTGAAAACGTAATTAACCATTACACTAGGATTGTTGTTCATCGTATGCTTGTATAATTTTAGCAACTAGCGGATGACGAACAACGTCACCTTGTTCTAAATATTGAAAATGGATACCTGCAACATGATGTAAAATTTTCTCTGCAACGATAAGTCCAGATTCCGCACCTCTCGGTAAATCTATCTGCGTTTTATCCCCTGTTATAACCATTTTGGAGCCAAATCCAAGTCTGGTTAAAAACATCTTCATCTGAGCTTTCGTTGTGTTTTGGGCTTCATCTAAAATAACAAAGGCATCATCTAGCGTTCTACCGCGCATATAAGCAAGCGGTGCAATTTCAATCGTCCCACGTTCCATTAGTCGATCTGTTTGCTCTGTCCCTAGTACATCGTGCAAGGCATCATATAAGGGGCGTAAATAAGGGTCTACCTTCTCTTTTAAGTCTCCGGGTAAGAAACCTAGGCTCTCACCAGCCTCGACTGCAGGGCGCGTTAAAATGATTTTTTTCACATGGGCATTTTTCAATGCTTGCGTTGCCATCACGACCGCCAAATACGTTTTACCTGTACCCGCTGGACCAATTCCAAATGCCAGATCCGAATGTCGAATGCCTTGTATATATTCTCGTTGCCCAATCGTTTTAGCACGAATTGCTTTACCTTTTGTATTTCTTGCAATTTCTTCATCATACAAACTTGAAAAATATTCAATCGTTCCGTTTAAGCTCATTTCAACAGCAGAAGTAACATCACGTAAGTTAATATTGATGCCTTTGCGAATAACTGCAAGAAGTTGTACCATGAGTTTTTTCGCTTCTTCCACATTTTTCTCTTCACCAACAATTTGAATTTGTTCGCCTCTAGTGATGAGTTGTACCTTTAGTTCCGCTTCAATAAGCTTTACATTTTTATCCGATATACCGAGTAGCATTACTGCTTCAGTCGGGTCCTGCAAATTTATATCCAATTGTTTTTGTTCGCTCATGCTTCGTCTCCTTGGGGTATAACTTGTGGTATTGCAATGTTTTCATTGACTAGTAATAATACTTTCCCTTTTACTTTATCATTTTGTATAGATACCTGCAAAACTTTATCTTCTAATATTTGTGTACCCGCAGGTAATTCATTGATTATTTTTTGAAATAATAACGGTCGTATTAATCGTTCCATTGATTTTTCATTTAACTCGTATGTCTCTTCTATATTTTTTTGTACGTATCCAGCCTCAACAAAGTTTCTCAAAAAAGTAGGAAGAGCAATTTCTTTCCAATAAGGAATATTCGACTTATCTTTTTTCCGAATCACTAACTCTTTTTCATTTGGCTTTACGATTGCTACTTTTTTGGGAAGTTCAAACTGTAGTTCAATCCAATAACTTGCATATACTTTCCCCTCCGCACTCGTAATTATTCGTTTCTCTCCTTGTGTGACAAACCCATTTACGAGTGTATCCCCTTTTTTAACAGCCACATTTTTTTGTACTGTCCTTACCCCTTTAACTAGTTCAAAATCTGTAATTACTCCACTTCTCTTAGCGATTAAATGGACAGGTGGTGCATCTTTTATTTCTCGCTCCGTTTGAATTGGTGCAAGCATCGGGGATACGATAAGAATAGAACCTGACTGGCTAAAATGCACCCATGAATACTCTTTGTATTTTAACAAAAGCTTTTGCCTAATTTCTTGTTCAGCAGGCAAGGAGGATACAAGCATTTTTTCTTTAATATTCATCGTTTTTAGCTCTTCATACAACAACACATTATTTTCCGGTGAATCTGATTCAATATGAATTGTCCAAATAAATTGTGCAAGCAGAATCGGAATGATAAAAAATAGAGCCACGCCAATGAAAGAGTATGAATTTGAAGAAATAATGCCTTTTTTTGTTTCATCGACTAAATGCACAGATATTTTCATCGCTTTTCTAACTTTTCGAAAAGCCTTTAAATCTTTCTTTTTTATCGAGAAATATAAATATTGATTGCTGCTATACACATTGGAGATGTTAATATTAAGAGCAAACAAACGTTGAAATAGTGCATGTTGATCTGTGGACATCGGTATTTGTACTCGAATAAGGCTTGCCATTACGTACGATCCTTCCTAGTTAAATTAAAAAAGTTAAGCTGTTCCACTGTTAAATGCAGACGATCTGCCGATAGCGATTTGATTTGTAAGCTATCCGCATTAATTTCCAATACATAATTATCATAAGAACATACTACGCTATTTTCTTTTAAGCTAAGAAGGGTTATTTCGTACTCCAAAATGATATCACTAAAATTATCAATCATAATACTCGCGTGGAGTGGAAATAACTGTTTCATAAAAAAACACCCCTTTACATGAATTTATGCATGTAAAGGGGTGTTCATGAGTTATCTTTTGGATTTTGGTGGTGCTAATATTTCGGATAAAACAATAGCCCGGACAAGTTCATCCTTTGTATCAGGTAAAACTCTCGCTATTGCTGGTTTTGTAACATGCAAGGCTGGTTTGTTTTCTTGGTGAACAGATAATCGTCCAGAAGATCTTGGCGCACCTTGATCACGATTCACTTCACGTTGAACTCTTTCTACTTTTACCGGTCGAACAGGTTCTGGCTTCGGAGCTGTCGTTCTACGCTCTAATCCCGCTTGCTGTTCTTGTTTAAACTCCTTCGCTAACTCACCTAAATTTTTAAAGGGGTTTTCAGCAAAAGGTTTTTGTGGTGAAACTTTTTTGACCGGTTTTGGCGCATTTTTTTGCTCGGGCTTTTTTTTGCCAAACAATGCGCTAATAATACCAATGATAATGAAAATAATTAAAGATTCCAAGGAGAAAGACCTCCTTTCCGCGGTTTAAGACTAGTCTTTCAACTCTGTAGAAGGTTTATCTCCTCCGACTTTACTAATGGAGTCTCTCATACTAGTGTCTGCTTGGATGTTTTTATAGTTCATATAATCCATTACACCAATATTTCCTTCTCTTAATGCCTCTGCCATTGCAAGTGGTACTTCTGCTTCTGCCTCTACAACTTTCGAGCGCATTTCTACTACTTTTGCTTTCATCTCTTGCTCTGATGCAACGGCCATCGCACGACGTTCTTCCGCTTTTGCTTGTGCGATTTTCTTATCTGCTTCTGCTTGCTCTGTTTGTAATTCTGCCCCGATATTTTTACCTATATCAACGTCCGCAATATCAATCGATAGAATTTCAAATGCCGTACCAGAGTCTAATCCTTTAGCTAACACAGTTTGAGAAATTAAATCCGGGTTCTCAAGTACGCGTTCATGGCTAGTACTTGATCCGATTGTGGAGATAATTCCTTCACCAACACGAGCAACGATTGTCTCTTCACCCGCACCACCGACTAAACGGTCGATATTGGCACGAACAGTAATACGTGCTTTCGCTTTTACTTCAATCCCGTTCATCGCAACACCGGCGATAAATGGTGTTTCAATTACTTTCGGGTTTACAGACATTTGTACTGCTTCCAGTACATCTCGACCCGCTAAATCGATGGCTGCAGCTCGTTCAAATGTTAGTTCAATATTTGCACGGTGCGCAGCGATAAGCGCATTGACAACGCGGTCTACGTTACCACCTGCTAAATAATGACTCTCTAATTGATTGATTGCCACTTTTAATCCGGCCTTATGTGCTTTAATAAGTGGATTGACAATGCGTGATGGGATTACTCGACGTAACCTCATCCCTACAAGTGTAAAGATACTTATTTTTACTCCCGCTGCTAAAGCAGAGATCCATAGTGTAATTGGGAAAAAAGTGAAAAATACCGATAGCAAGATAAATGCTAAAACGATCACTATGATTAATGTAATGGTTGATCCAGTAAAAATCATTATGTTGCCTCCTCTTCCGCGACTTCTCGTACAACTATACGAGAGCCTTCTACTTTAATAATTGTAACTTGTTTATCCTTCGCAACAAAACTACCATCGGATACTGCATCGATTCGCTCATTGTCGATACGTATAGTTCCAGACGGTCTAAGGGGAGTCATCGTAACAGCCACTTTTCCAATTAAATCTACTCGATTTTCATTGGATACATACCCTTGCTCTGTCGTTGTAGCATCGGACAAAATAATTTTGTTCAATGCTTTCATCTGTTTTCCAAAGAACTTCATAATAATCACCATTCCCACTATAGCTACTGTTAAAGCAATTAATACAGCAATACTCATTTGCACAATATTGCCTCCTGCTAGTATTATACTAAAAATAATAGCAGCTGCACCTAATATACCACTAATTCCTCCAGGCAAGAAGAATTCGGCTATTATTAATAGAACCCCAATAACAAAAATTATCAATGTTTCATAGCCTGCAAGACCCGCTACTAGATGCCCAAAAAAGAACAGTCCAATGGAGATAAGCCCCATTGTCCCTGCAACTCCAAATCCAGGAGAATACAGTTCAACGATCAAACCTAAACTAGCAATCGATAATAAAATTGGCACGATAATTGGATGCGTAATAAATCTTGCAACCGATTCCATAAATGTCTCTTCTGTTTCAATTACTTTCGCATTTGCAAGATTTGTTTTCGTTAATAACTCCTCAAACGAGCTTACAGTTCCATTTGAATAGTCCACTTCTAACGCTTCTGATGAAGTTAACGTTAACAATTTCCCTACAGGTGCTCTATACTGTGGTAAGTCTACCGTGTCATCCGCCATTGCTTGTGCATATTTGGGTTTTTTTCCAGTAAGCTTTGCCGCGTTAATCATTTTAGCTTTCCATGCACTATTTGCTTTTTCATCGGCCGTATTACCACTGCCATCAATTACCGCTGCAGCACCCATCGTCCCACTAGGAGCCATATAAATTTCATCCGTATGAAGTGCTAAATATGCCCCCGCTGATAACGCTTCCGTGTTAATATAGGCTATTTTTCGAATTGACGTCGAATCAAGCAAATTAGAAATTTTTTCTGCAGAATCTACAAAGCCACCTGGTGTATTTAATTCGAATATAATGGCATCTGCATTCGCCTCTTCTGCCTCTTTAATAGAACGCTTTAGAAAAGCGTATAAGCCTTTTTCCACTTCTTTATAGACAGGAATTTTATAAACAGTCGGTGAATCTGCATTGAAAGAAGGAATAACTAAGAAAAACGAGCATAACAATAAACAAAAAGAGATAATGTATCGTGACATTTTCATCCTTAAACCTCCCTTCTTCTATATGTATATTACTATCTACGGATGAGTAAAAGAAAAGTTTCATAAAATGAAAATAAACCGAGAAAAATAATTTTTCTCGGTTTACATAATTGTAAATGTTAATCATACAGTACGTGTTTTGAACGTAGGGATGGTTGGGATTAATTTACCACTTACGTTTACGTGCAGCTTCTGATTTCTTTTTACGTTTCACGCCTGGTTTATAGAAACCACAGCATCGAAGCTTTGTAAATTTCAATTAATTAGAATTTACGTTTACGGGCAGCTTCAGATTTCTTTTTACGTTTCACGCTTGGTTTTTCATAAAACTCGCGCTTTCTTACCTCTTGAATTGTACCACTTTTAGATACAGTACGTTTGAAGCGGCGAAGAGCATCTTCAAGCGATTCGTTTTTACGAACGACAGTTTTTGACATCTCTTTTTCCCTCCCTCCGAACACACGTCAAGCACATAACCTAGTGTTATGTACTAAAAAATTATACCGTATACTTTCGTTCTGGTCAATACTTTGGCTTAAATTAATAATCAGAATTACTTTCCAATCCTTTAACAATTTCAACACCAGAGCTTGCACCTATTCTCGTTGCTCCTGCGTCAACCATTGCTTGTAGATCCGCCAAACTTCGAACACCACCTGATGCTTTTACTCCTAGTTCCGGTCCAACTGCGCTACGCATTAACTTCACAGCACTTACTGTTGCGCCTCCTGTAGAAAATCCAGTAGAAGTTTTAACAAAATCTGCTCCTGCTAATTTTGAAATTTCACTAGCTCTTAAAATTTCTTCGTCTGCTAATAAGCAAGTTTCTAAAATAACTTTCACAATCGCTTTTCCTTTTGCAGCTTGTACGACAGCCTCGATATCTTTTTGCACTAAGTTATAATCTTGATCTTTTAAAGCACCAACATTTATAACCATATCGATTTCGCCCGCACCGTTTTCAATTGCATTCGTCGTTTCAAATGCTTTCACTTCAGTAGTGCTTGCACCTAGTGGGAATCCAATTACCGTACAAACTTTTACTGGTGAATCTTGTAATAATTTTGCACTTAAATTTACCCAAGTCGGATTCACACAAACCGATGCAAAAGTATATTCTTTTGCTTCCTCACAAAGTTTTTCGATTTGGTTTTTAGTTGCGTCTTGTTTTAATAATGTATGGTCGATTAATGTTGCAATATTTTGAGTCATTATATAGTCTCCTTTTGAAGTTGTACGTACCTCTTTATCATAATCGAGAATCTAAAAAAAAGCCAGCGAGATTGTTCTCACTGACCTACACTAATTCTTCTACATTTTCAAGCACACGAACAAATTGCCCTTCATTGTATGGATAACCAGCTTTTGTTATTTTCACACGCACTAGTTTTCCGATTAACTCTTCCGAACCAGGAATAACTACTTTCAAATAATTATCTGTATATCCTTCATATAAATTACTGTCAGGATCTAATTTATATTTTTCTTCCGGAATAATCTCTAGTACTTCCCCTTCAAAACGGGATGCATACTCAGCCGCTAATTGATCATTCAATGTAATTAATCGATGAACACGTTCATTTTTTATCTCTTCATCTACTTGATTGTCCATTCTCGCTGCTGGTGTACCAGTACGTTTGGAATATGGGAATACATGAAGCTCCGAGAATTTTTGGTCACGAATAAAGCTAAATGTCTCCATAAACTCTTCTTCCGTTTCACCCGGGAATCCGACAATTACATCCGAAGTAATGGCTAAATCAGGAAGTGCTTCTCTTAATCGGTCTAAACGATTCGCAAAAAACTCCATCGTATATTTTCTACGCATTCTTTTAAGGACCGTATCGGAGCCAGATTGAATTGGAATGTGTAAATGTCTTACAACTATTTTAGAATCTCTTAAAACATCGATTACTTCATCCGTTAATTGACTCGCTTCAATCGAACTAATGCGAAGTCGTTTCAATCCTTTTACGTTCGATTCGATATCTCTTAATAGTTGTGCCAAGTTATAGTCTTTTAAGTCTTCCCCATACCCACCTGTATGGATACCGGTTAAAACGATTTCTAAATAGCCAGCATCTACTAATTGCTGAGCTTGTCTAACTACTTCTTCTGGATCTCTGGAACGCATTAACCCGCGAGCCCACGGAATAATACAAAAAGTACAGAAGTTGTTACAGCCTTCTTGAATTTTCAAAGAAGCACGTGTACGATCCGTAAAAGCAGGAACGTCTAACTCTTCGTATACTCGGTTTTTCATAATATTTCCGACAGCATTAATCGGACTGCGCTCTGTTTTATATTGTTCAATATAATCTAGCATTTTTGTGCGTTCTTGTGTTCCTACAACAATATCTACCCCTGGAATTGCCATAATTTCAGCTGGCGAAGTTTGTGCATAGCAACCAGTTACGCAAATAACGGCATCTGGGTTTTGACGAATTGCACGACGAATCACTTGTCGGCTTTTTTTATCTCCAGTATTTGTTACCGTACACGTATTAATCACATATACATCTGATTGTTTTTCAAAATCAGTACGGTCATAACCGTTTTCTTTAAATAATTGCCATATAGCCTCTGTTTCATAGTGGTTAACTTTACAACCTAATGTATGGAATGCAACGGATGACAAGTCCTCACACCTCTTTCATTCATATTCATAAGAAATTGCAGCAAGCGCATATAACGGTGCTGTTTCTGTTCGTAGAATCCTCGGTCCAAGTGCTATGGGTTGAAACTCATTTTCGAGCAGTAATTGTACTTCCTGTCGATCTAACCCACCTTCTGGGCCAAAAACGATAAGTATCGATTGTTTATCATACACCTTTTTCAATTGGTCAGCAAACTTTTGCCGCTTCGTAAGCTTGGCGTCTTCTTCATCCGCAACAAATTTCACGTCATACGATTTGGAAATTTCCAAAAGCTCGCTTAAAGAGATTGGTTTATGTATTAGTGGAATAAACGAACGATGAGATTGTTCAGCGGCTTCTTTTGCAATTTTTTGTAAACGAGCGATTTTTTTCTCGTTCTTTTGTTTGTCCCATTTCACAATAGAACGTTTTGCTTCAAATGGATACAGTGTATGCATTCCAAGCTCTGTCGCTTTTTGTGTGATTAACTCTAGCTTATCACCTTTTGGAAGTCCACAAACGATAGATACTTTCACCGGCAGTTCTGCGGATTGTTCATGTGATTCTTTGATTTGCAAAAGTACTGTTTTGGAAGTGCCTTCTATGATGGTCATCGTATATGTTTTGCCATCTGCTACTACATATACGTCGTCTCCAGAAGACATGCGCATCACTTGAATCATATGATGCGCATCTTCTCCTGTAATCGTTACCGTATTATTTTCCCCTATAGGTTCATTCGTAAAATAACGTTGCATAAGCGTCTCCTTACTTTACAGGCTTTCTTGAAATGATTGTTACCCAGTCTTCCATCATCATAACTTCTTCAATTTCGAATCCTGCTTGTTGCAAGGAATTACGAACATCATCCTTTTTCGTGGCAATAATACCAGACGTGATAAATAGTCCACCATCTTTTACAATCGAGTAAGCATCATTTGTAAATGTCATAATGATTTCTGCTAATATATTTGCTACCACGATATCTGCTTGTTCATTCACGTTATCTAGTAAATTCCCGTGTGTTACTTGAACGATATCATTTACTCTATTGAGTGCGATATTTTCTTTTGCTGATTGAACAGCTACTTCATCCAAATCTAGTGCATGAATGGAAGCAGCACCCAATTTGGCAGCACCTATCGAAAGAACTCCTGAACCGGTCCCCACATCAATGATGTTACTTCCTTTTTGCACTGTTTTTTCAAGTGCTTGTAGACACATAACAGTTGTAGGATGTGTACCCGTTCCAAAAGCCATTCCAGGGTCCAATTCGATGATTAATTCATCCGTGTTGACACGCTCATAGTCTTCCCAAGTAGGCACGATTGTAAAACGATTTGATATTTTCACTGGATGATAATATTTTTTCCAAGCTGTAGCCCAATCTTCTTCATCTACTTCTTGTATAGTTACATGATTATGTCCAAGGTCGATATTAAAGTTTTGTAAGTTGTTAATCGCAAGTTTKATCTCTTCTACTGTTTCCAGTAGAAAGCTAGTTTCTGCTAAATAAGCTTTCACTCGAACACCATCTACAGGGAAATCGTCTGGATTTAAGCTATAGATTTCACCAAACACATCTTCTCTTTCTCTTAATAACTCTTCTGAATCTTCAATAACGACCCCACTTGCTCCAGCCTCATGCAAAATATTACTAATTGCTTCCACTGCCTCATTCGTCGTATGAATGGATAGTTCAGACCATTTCACTTGCGCCCACTCCTTTATTCGCCTTTTATCGTTCTTTTTATTTTATCAAATAATGAACTGCCTTGCTCTTCTGGAATATCTCCACTAATTTCTGCAAATTCACGAAGTAATTGCTTTTGCTTTTCAGTTAATTTCTTCGGTGTAATAACTTTTACTACAACATGTTGATCTCCAGTGCCATAACCGTGCACATTCTTAACACCTTTTCCTTTTAAACGGAAAGTTGTTTGCGATTGTGTACCTGCTGGAATTTTTAATTTTACTTTACCTTGCACAGTTGGTACTTCTATTTCATCTCCAAGTGCAGCTTGGGCAAATGTAAGTGGTAACTCATAATAAATATCGTCACCATCTCGTTCAAATCTAGGATCCGCTTTAACACGGAATACAATATATAAGTCGCCTGCTGGTCCACCATTTACACCAGGTTCCCCTTGACCACTTACTCGAAGCTGTTGACCGTCATCCACACCTGCTGGAATCGTTACTTTAATTTTTTTGCGTTTATTTACAGTACCTTTTCCGTGACAAGTCGAACATTTTTCTTTAATGATTTTCCCGGTACCCTCACAATAATGACAAGCCCGTTTCGTTTGAATACGACCAAATGGCGTGTCTTGTGTTACGTTCACTTGACCATGACCATTACAGTGTGAACATTTCTCAGGGTGAGTTCCTGGTTTTGCACCAGTTCCAGTACATGTATCACATGGCTCTTCTTTTGCAACATCTATTTCAGTTTCTTTTCCGAAAACAGCTTCTTCAAATTCGATCGTCATCGTATATTGAAGATCACTACCTTTTCTAGGTGCATTAGGGTCCCGTCGTCTTGAGTTTCCCCCTCCACCGAAAAACGAGCTGAAAATATCTTCAAAACCAAAGCCATCGCCGCCGCCAAATCCACCGAATCCTTGGTTGGGACCAGCATGACCGAATTGATCGTACTGTGCTCGTTTTTGTTCATCACTTAATACTTCATAAGCTTCTGTAATTTCTTTGAACTTCACATCAGCGTCTGCTGCTTTATTAATATCCGGGTGATATTGTTTAGAAAGCTTGCGATACGCTTTTTTTATCTCGTCTTGAGAAGCACTTTTGGAAACTCCTAGTACTTCATAATAATCACGTTTATCCATTGTTCACTCTCCTGCTCTTTACCTACACGTAATGAATATTGTAACACGGAAAAATAATCTAGTCTAAACAGTAAGAAAAGCCAAAGCCGAATACGGTCTTTGACTTTTCCTTACCGACTAACTTACTACTTACTTGTTGTCTTTATCGTCATTTACTTCTTCAAATTCAGCGTCTACAACACCATCATCTTTTGCATCAGCTTGTGCGCCGCCATTTGCAGCAGCTTCTGCTTGTGCTTGCTCATATAACTTCATTGTAAGTTGTTGAACGATTTCGTTTAGTGCATCTTTTTTCACTTTAATATCTTCTAAGTTACCAGCTTCTAAAGCAGCTTTTAACGCTTCTTTAGCATCTTCCGCTGATTTTTTCTCATCTTCTGATACTTTATCTTCTAAATCTTTTAATGTTTTTTCAGTCATAAATACTAGTTGGTCCGCTTCGTTTTTCACTTCAGCTTCTTCTTTACGAACTTTATCCGCTTCTGCGTTTGCTTCTGCTTCTTTTACCATACGATCGATTTCTTCGTCAGATAATGAAGAGTTCGATTGAATTGTAATATTTTGTTCTTTTCCAGTTCCAAGATCTTTTGCTTTAACAGTTACGATACCATTTTTGTCGATATCAAAAGTAACCTCGATTTGTGGTACGCCACGTGGAGCTGGTGGAATATCCGCAAGTTGGAAACGGCCAAGTGTTTTGTTATCTGCTGACATTGGACGTTCACCTTGTAGAACATKAATATCTACTGCTGGTTGGTTATCTGCTGCAGTCGAGAATGTTTGAGATTTTGAAGTAGGAATTGTCGTATTACGTTCGATTAGTTTTGTAAATACGCCACCCATTGTTTCAATACCTAAAGAAAGTGGTGTTACGTCAAGTAATACAACATCTTTTACATCTCCAGTTAAAACTCCACCTTGAACAGCAGCACCCATTGCTACTACTTCATCTGGGTTTACACCTTTATGTGGCTCTTTACCAGTTTCTTTTTTAATCGCATCTTGTACTGCAGGAATACGAGTAGATCCACCTACTAAGATAACTTTATCGATTTGAGAAGCAGATAATCCAGCATCTTTCATCGCTTGACGAGTTGGTACCATTGTACGTTCTACTAAATGAGCTGTTAAATCATCAAATTTCGCACGAGTCATTGTTACTTCTAAGTGAAGTGGTCCAGCTTCTCCAGCTGTAATGAAAGGAAGTGAGATTTGAGTTGATGTAACACCTGATAAATCTTTTTTCGCTTTTTCAGCAGCATCTTTTAGACGTTGTACGGCCATTTTATCTTGTGATAAATCAATTCCGTTATCTTTTTTGAATTCTTGTACTAGGTAATCCATTAATACTTGGTCAAAATCATCCCCACCAAGACGGTTATCCCCAGCTGTAGCTAGAACTTCAAATACGCCATCTCCTAATTCTAGGATAGATACGTCAAATGTACCGCCACCTAAATCGTAAACAAGGATTTTTTCATCGTGATCCATTTTGTCTAATCCGTATGCAAGTGCTGCTGCAGTTGGTTCGTTAATAATACGTTCTACTTCAAGACCAGCGATACGTCCAGCATCTTTTGTTGCTTGACGCTCTGCATCGTTAAAGTAAGCAGGAACAGTAATAACTGCTTTTGTTACTTTTTCTCCTAAGTATTCTTCTGCGAAACCTTTTAAGTATTGTAGAATCATTGCTGATACTTCTTGCGGTGTATATTCTTTATCTTCTGCAGATACTTTTTCATTTGTACCCATTAAACGTTTTACGGAAGCAATAGTATGTGGGTTTGTAATAGATTGACGTTTTGCTACTTCCCCAACTTGTTTTTCCCCATTTTTGAATGCTACAACAGATGGAGTTGTACGGTTACCTTCTGGATTTGGAATTACTTTTGGTTCTCCACCTTCTAATACAGATACACATGAGTTTGTTGTTCCTAAGTCAATACCGATAATTTTAGACATAAATTATTCCTCCTAAATATAAAGTGCGTATAGTTTTTTTAAGTAGAATTTATTCGTTAACTTTAACCATAGATGGTCTTAAAATTCTATCTTTTAGCTTATACCCTTTTTGTAACTCTTGAAGCACGATACCTGAATCTTTTGAGTCATCTTTTTCTTGCATGACTGCTTGATGGAAATTCGGATCGAATGGAACGCCTTCTGCTTCAATTTGTTCTAGACCTTCTTTGGATACTGCGTCCAGTAAAGAGCGGTAGACCATTTCTACACCTTTTACTAAAGAAGCAGTTTCTTCTGTCGTAGTTTCAACAGCTAAAGCACGTTCGAAATTATCTAGCACCGGTAAAATATCTGATAATACAGACTGCGCACGGTATTTGTAATCCGCTTCTTTATCTAATTGGACACGACGCTTATAGTTTTCAAAATCCGCTCTTAAGCGGATTGCTTTATTTTCTTCTTCTTCCAGTTGTTGTTTTAGTAGAGTTAATTCATCGATTTCTTCTACTACATTTTCAGTTGTTTCTTCTGCAGAATGAGACTCTGTTTGTTGTTCTAGCTCTTCTGTTTCTAATTCTTCAACGATTTCATCTTTTTGTTCTGACATAACTAGCAACTCTCCTTATCCATGCGGTCCATGTAAAATTTTTGACAATTCTCTCGATAAATCCCCACTCATCACATCAAGTAAAGAAACAACTCGTTTGTAATCCATTCGAGTAGGTCCAATGATTGCAATGGATCCCATTTGTTCCTTCCCAATGTCATAGGATGCTGTAATAATACTACAATCTCCCATCGCTAAATGGTTATTTTCTGTACCGATTCGAATTTGAATTCCTTTTTGGTCTAAATGGAATAATCCAGGCATTTGATTTACATGATCCATCCAATACATAATACTTCGTGCTTTTTCTACATCATTAAATTCAGGTTGATTTAACAGTTGCATTTTTCCACCATAGTAAACTTTATCTTCATGTTCAATTGTTAGAGCCTTGTTCAATGAACCTAGTAAATCATTTAAGCGACCATTATTTTGGCGTAAAACAGCTGATGTGACAGTTTCTAATTTAGCAGGCAGCTCATGTAAGTGAACACCTACTAAATGTTCATTGATCAAATTAACCATTCGTTCAATATCTGATGCAGTAAAGCTTTCCGGTATGGAAAATACGCGATTTTCTACATGACCACTATCTGTTACAATGATTGCGACAGCGGAGTCATCCGTTAATGGTACGATAGAAAACCTTTTGACACGATGTTTTCTCACATCTAAGCCTAACATAATCGAGGTATAATTCGTTAATTCGGACAAAATTGCCGCGGATTTACGAATTATTTGTTCCGACTCAACCATTCGTTCTTCAAAAATGGATCGAATTTGTTTAATCTCATTTTTAGTAATTCGTTGTGGAGTTAACATATTGTCTACATAATAACGGTAGCCTTTTTGCGAAGGTACGCGACCAGACGAAGTATGTGTTTTTTCTAAAAAGCCCATTTCTTCTAAATCCGCCATATCATTTCGAATAGTAGCAGGACTAAATGGAACTTCCTCCTTTTTCGAAAGTTGACGAGATCCAACTGGTTGAGCAGTTTCGATAAAATCATCTACCGTTACTTGCAATATTAATAATTGCCGGTTAGTAAGCATGATTATCACCTCTGTTAGCACTCATTCATAGAGAGTGCTAATACTTATATAGAAAATTTATCAAATCTATTCGGAACTGTCAACGATTTAGCTTGTAAGAAAATATTGAAATACTTCATTTCCAACAAAACGGCCTCGTGTCGTAAGTTTAATAAAATCTTGTTCGATCACGACTAACTCTTTATCGAGCAATTCATCTATTTCTTTTCCATACACTTCTTGTAATGTTTGACCGTATCTTTGTTCAAATCCTGCCAGTGAAACACCTTCGTTTTTTCGTAGTCCTAAAAACATTTCTTCTTCCATCTTTTCAACAAGAGACACTTCTTTCTCCATCATGATAGGTTTTTCATTCATTTCAATTGTATGCATATACTTTTTTAACGGTCCATGATTGGAATATCGCACACTGTTTACATATCCATGTGCTCCAGCACCAAGACCGATATATTCATCATTATTCCAATAGAGCAAATTATGCTTAGATTCTTTGCCTTCATGCGCAAAATTACTAATTTCGTATTGGTCGTAGCCATTACGCTTCATTTCATCCATCAAATAACTATACATATCCGCTTCCAAATCTTCACCTGGCAGTGTCAGTTTTCCTTTCGATAATAAATTATAAAAAATCGTTTTCGGCTCCACAAGTAAAGAGTATGCAGAAATATGTGGAATGTTTAGACGAAATGCTTCTTTTAATGATGCCTTCCACTGATCCATCGTTTGATTTGGTAAACCGTACATCAGATCTATACTAATCGAAGGGAAATTCGTTTGTTTCGCATATTCGATTACTTTATATACATGATCATTGGAATGCGTTCTTCCAAGGACTTTCAACAAGTCCTGATCGAAAGTTTGCACCCCCATACTTAATCGGTTTACTCCAAACTTACGCATCACTTGCATTTTTTCCAGTGTCAATTCATCTGGATTCGATTCAGATGTAAATTCTATTACTTGTTCTAGCGGGATATGCTCATGTATAAGGGTAAATAACCGCTCCAATTGTTCTACAGACAATGAAGTCGGCGTTCCTCCGCCGATAAAAATAGTCTCAATCGGTGCATTCTTTAAATCGTCCGCCCATAAGGCCATTTCCTGCCCGAGCGATTCAATATATTCATCTACTGGTTGATTATGAAAAAAGAATTTATTGAAATCGCAATAATTACAAATTTGATGACAAAAAGGAATATGAATATAGACTCCTCGTACCATACTATTTCCAACTCTCTATATAGGAAAAAGGGGGCTATTATGCTCGCGCCCCCTTCTTTCTTTTATTTATTTGGCTCGTCCATTTTCAGAACCGCCATGAAGGCCTCCTGAGGAACTTCAACAGAACCTACTTGTTTCATACGTTTTTTACCTTCTTTTTGTTTTTCAAGAAGTTTACGTTTACGGGAAATATCTCCGCCGTAACATTTTGCTAATACGTTTTTACCAATCGATTTAATCGTTGAACGCGCGACAATTTTTTGACCGATTGCCGCTTGTACCGGCACTTCGAATTGTTGTCTTGGGATTAACGCTTTTAACTTCTCTACAATTACTTTCCCACGTTCGTAAGCAAAGTCTTTATGCACGATAAAGCTTAAAGCATCCACTTTCTCACTATTGAGCAGAATATCCATTTTCACTAGTTTCGATTCTTTATATCCGATTAATTCATAATCAAAAGAAGCATATCCTTTTGTACTAGATTTTAATGCATCAAAGAAATCGTACACAATTTCCGATAATGGAATTTCATAAATAATATTCACACGTGCAGATGATAAATAATCCATGGTGATAAAGTTTCCACGTTTACGCTGACAAAGCTCCATAACAGAACCTACATAGTCTTCTGGAACCATAATTGAAGCCTTTACATATGGCTCTTCAATTTTATCTACTTTTTGTACTTCTGGCATCATAGATGGATTATCGACTTTAATCGATTCACCACTTGTTAACTTAACATCGTAAATAACGCTTGGTGCAGTCGTAATTAAATCGATTTTAAATTCACGTTCAATACGTTCTTGAATGATTTCCATATGAAGTAATCCTAAGAAACCACAACGATAGCCAAATCCTAATGCTTGGGAAGTTTCTGGCTCAAACTCTAGGGCTGAATCGTTTAGTTCTAATTTTTCTAGGGCATCACGTAAATCTACATATTTCGAGTTATCAATTGGATATAAACCGCAGAATACCATTGGATTCATTTTTCGATAACCTGGAAGTGCTTCAGTCGCAGGGTTAGCGGCTAATGTAATGGTATCCCCAACGTTTGAATCTCCAACATGTTTCATTGAAGCAGTTAAAAATCCAACGTCTCCGACAGTTAGTTCCGAACGCATCGTTGCTTTTGGTGTAAATACTCCCGTTTCCACAACTTCGAATTCTTTACCAGAAGACATCATTTTAATCTTATCTCCAGGTTTCACTGTACCTTCCATAATTCGAATATAAACAATTACTCCACGGTACGGGTCAAATAAGGAGTCAAATATAAGTGCTTTTAGTGGCGCAGAAGGGTCTCCAGTAGGCGCTGGAACTTTTGCTACAATTTGTTCTAATATGTCTTCGATACCTATACCTGCTTTTGCAGAAGCGTGCACTGCTTCGGAAGCATCTAAACCAATTACTTCTTCTACTTCCTTTTTCACTCGTTCTGGATCGGCAGCAGGTAAATCAATTTTATTGATAACCGGTAAAATTTCCAAGTCATTATCTAATGCTAAATAGACATTTGCAAGTGTTTGTGCTTCGATTCCTTGTGCAGCATCTACTACAAGTATTGCCCCTTCGCAAGCTGCTAAACTTCGAGATACTTCATACGTGAAATCGACATGTCCAGGTGTATCGATTAAGTGAAAAATATATTCTTCTCCATCTTTTGCTGAATATGTTAGTTGAACGGCATTTAATTTTATTGTAATACCGCGTTCTCGTTCTAGATCCATCGAATCGAGTAATTGGCTTTGCATTTCTCTTGACGTCACTGTTTGTGTTTTTTCTAATATACGATCGGCAAGCGTTGACTTCCCGTGGTCAATATGCGCGATAATTGAAAAGTTACGTATTTTTTTCTGTCGTGCTAATCTCTCTTCATGGTTCATACTTGTTCACTCCTAATTAAACTACTTGCATTATAACAGATAAAGAATTGTTTAAGAAATATTACTATTACATTTTATGTACATTCTAAAATAATTTTATTGGATAAAAGTTTTAAAAATTATTTTTCGCCAGACTTTAATCTTATCAAAAACCTGTCCATAACACAATCTACGAGAATATTTTCCATACAAAAAGAAATGAAGCATTAGTGATTCGCTTCATCTCTTTTGTTGTGTCTTAGAAAATTATGAATAACTGTTTCAAATCGATATATAATAATTCGTTGTTAAGGGATCATGCGACGTAAAAAACCTATTGGGTGACCGCTAGGATTTTCGCTGCAGTCGTACGCTTTCCGCCGGGTGAGCGATGAGCCATCCCCGCCGCCCTTAGGCGTACGTTGGGATGTCTCATTAGCCCACTCATCCGGCAGGAGTCGACGCCTGTAGCGAAAATCAGTGGAAATTGCCCAATTATCCATACCATCCCATTAAAAAACAAAATTTCAACCAGTTTTTCCATTGTATTCATCCAATAAATGGCTTAGGGCAACCAACCGATCACTGGGAGCAACCAGTTCTACTACGAAAGCAACTAAATCAGCACGAAAGCAACCAAATTACTCGTGAAAGCAACCAATTCTCAAAATGGCAAGTGTACTAGGATTGAGACGTATTATTGGGATAGCGCATCTTATTAACCGCTAAGATTTTCACTGCCGGGCGGACGACTTCCACTGGGTGAAG
>NZ_JBFTLO010000036.1:0-30539 GCF_056396485.1 Psychrobacillus sp. 05T411
AGCTAGTCGGCACTAATAAGTAAGCATTTGCACTAATAAGTAAGCATTTTCTGTTGATTTTCGCTGTTGGCGGCGACTCCTGCCGGATGAGTGGGCAAATGAGACATCCCAACGTACGCCGAAGCGGCGGGGATGGCTCATGGCTCACCCGGCGGAAAGCGTCCGACAGTAGCGAAAATCATAGTGGCCACCTTATAAGACTCTTTACGACGCAGTATCTCTATTATGTGTGACATCCCATTAACACTAATAATTTCTATTTTCCATATTGGGGTAAAGAAAGGCTTTTGCACATTTGTTCTTATACTAATACTCATGTTCTAGCTGTTTGTACAGGTGAATTTACTGTATGTCTGCTATAATTTAGTAACTGTTAACAGCATTTAACTCATTAGTGAGTCGGCTTGTTATTAGGTAATATGAGGAGGCTTTTAAATGGATAACAATGATATATTAATTCGACTAAGATACGCGCTAGATATAAAAAACAACGATATGCTTGAAATATTTAAACTTGGTGGTATGGAAGTCACGAAAGAAGAACTACCAAAGATACTTACAAAATCAAAAGATGAATATGATGAGGAAGTAGAAGTAGAGGAAAACGAAGATCAGATAAAATGCACGCATAAGATGTTAGATTCCTTTTTGAATGGTTTTGTTACCTATAAAAGAGGTAAACAAGAGCCAAGACCAGGACAACCTGAAAGTCCTGCACAGCCTGAAAGAAGTGCTAACAATATGCTTCTTAAGAAATTGAAAGTGGCGCTACAATTAACGACGGAAGATATGCTAGAGATCCTAGACGATGGCGGTATCATTGTTTCAAAAGGTGAACTAGGAGCTATTTTACGTAAAGAAGGACATAGAAACTATAAAGTGTGCGGCGATAATTTTGCACGAAAATTTTTAAGAGGTTTAGCTTTAAGATATAGAAAATAATAAGAGGAATGGAACCAAGAAGGGGCTACTTTCTTGGTTTTTTTTAACAGTTTTCAGGAAGAATGTGGTAAAGGGCGATTATACTTAAATTGAAAGCAACCAACTCAAATCACGAAAATTGAGAATCATTTTTCAAAAATGTATGATTAACTTTGTATACATAAAGTGAAACTTCAGAGGAGGAATCATATTGGAAATCGGTATCACGACATTTGTAGAAACAACACCGGATGTAGCAACTGGTAAAGTGATTAGCCAAGCGGAGCGTATAAGGGAAGTGGTAGAAGAAATCGTGTTAGCAGATAAAATAGGATTGGATGTTTTTGGGGTAGGTGAGCATCATCGCGCGGATTATGCGTGTTCCGCTCCAGCAGTTTTGCTTGCGGCAGCTGCATCACAAACGAAGCAAATTAAATTAACAAGTGCTGTTTCGGTATTATCATCAGATGATCCGGTGCGGTTATATCAAGAGTTTTCAACAGTGGATGCTATTTCCAATGGACGAGCAGAGATTATGGCTGGTCGTGGTTCATTTATCGAGTCATTTCCATTATTCGGATATGATCTACAAGATTATGATGAACTATTCGATGAGAAATTAGATTTGTTATTAAAAATTAATGAATCCGAAAAAGTGAGTTGGAATGGAAAGCATCGCCCTTCTATTAATAATCTTGGTGTTTACCCTCGACCAGTTCAACCGCAAATTCCTATTTGGATTGCTAGTGGTGGAACGCCACAGTCTGCCGTGCGTGCTGGACTTCTTGGATTGCCACTTGTTTTAGCAATCATTGGTGGAAGCCCATTACAGTTTGCACCAATCGTCGAACTTTATAAGCAAGCTGCAAAACAGGCTGGCCATGATGTATCGAAACTGAAAGTAGCTTCCCATTCGCATGGTTTTGTAGGAGATACGACAGAAAGTGCAATTGAAAAGTTTTACCCACCGACCGCGCAAGCGATGAATGTTTTAGGAAAAGAACGTGGCTGGGGACCGTATACCCGTCAAACTTTTGATGCTGCAAGAAGTTTAGAAGGTGCATTGTACGTAGGGGACGTAGCAACCGTAGCAGAAAAAATTATTTTCCTTCGTAAAAACGTAGGTATAACACGTTTTATGTTACATACGCCGGTTGGTTCTATGCCTCATGAAGAGGTACTAAGAGCTATTGAGTTACTTGGAACAGAAGTGGCGCCTATTGTTAGAGCTGAAATTGCTCGATGGGAAGCAGAAACAGAAAATACCTTATAATGATAAATCGAAAAACAGGGTGAGGATCCACAGACTTCATTCTGTTTTTTTGCTTCTGGAGAAAAATAAATAGGAATTTAAGCGTTTTTGATAGAATAGATTGTTAACTAGCGGTCGAAATTTTAAGTATGAAATAGAATAGGAATAGAAGGTGAGTTATGGTATGAACGAAGAAATAGTAATAAATGCCGATGAATGCTATAGGCAAGCCGAGCAAAAGGCTGCCCATTATTTTAATTCACTTTATAAACAGGTCGAGGAAAAGACGTATGTCTCAACTCTTACAGAAGATATACAATCGTGGAAGCATAATCATATTCATCATCCTTCTTGGTTTTCCCTGTTTTCTCGTAGAAAGGGCAAACCTACTACTCAAGGGTACCATAGTTATATTCAATGGTTAAATTACACGGGAAAACTAGATAATTACTTGGATCGGAGTATTTCTTATATTTTTATGCGCGATTTAGGAAAAGCACTTGATTCACCTGATACGCAAAATAGGATTGCACGTGTAGTAAATAATTTAAAAAATCACCTAACAAAAAAAGACGACAAAGACGAATCGTTTAATATGGCTGGATTGTACAGGATTGCTCAGAAGGAGGGAGTGGAATCTAGCTTTATTTGGTTGATAAACAAATTGAAGAAAGTATCCACAAATATTCCAAATGGGATGGATGCCGAGCAAGCCCAGCGAAAACTTATTAAAATTATTGCAGGGGTTATCATGCAAGAACTGGAAGAGATGGAAGATGAAACATCTCCTGAAGAACGTACAAAAAGACTTGATAAAGCTATTAGGATTGGTTATTCCTATGGTTTAACTTATCCATTTATTGACGACCTTCTAGATGCAAAAGTTTTATCCGATAAGGAAGAAAAGCAATATTCCGATTTGATTCGTAACACTCTCTTAACAGGTACGGTTCCAGAATTAGGTGAGTGGGCGGAAAATAACATCGATTTGATTACATATATCCATTCGGAACTTCGCGAAGCTTATGAGTATATTAAGGACCATCAGCGACAAGAGACAAGAGAGAATTTTTTTGAGCAATCGTATGTGTTTTTTAATTCTCAAGAAGTTGATAGGAAAAAGGATTTATCGAATGCAACTTACACGAATGAAGAACTGTATATACCAATCATTTTAAAATCCTCTTCTTCTCGATTGATCGTCCGTTCTGTGATAAGTGCTTCGGAAGATAAGGAGTTCGATAATCGAACATTCTTTTACGGCATATACAATCAATTGGCAGATGACTTTGCGGATATGTTTGATGACATGAAAGACGGTGCGGTAACACCCTATACCTATTATTTGAAATACCATGATAAACGTTCTGATTTGATAAACCCCTTTAAATTGTACTGGACAGTTATCTCCAATTTGATACACCATGTGTATGCCTCAGACGCAAAGACCCGTGAGGTAATTTTAGACCGTGCTATAAATGGCTTGAAACGATTTAAAGAACGCATGGGCGCTGAAAAATACAATGAAATTATGAATCTTTTTGCTTCTGATAATCCTACATTCAATAGACTTATCCAAGACATGGTTCGTAGAGCAGATGATGTTGATTTCTTTGATAAACTACTCCGTGACCATATAATCACCACTTTGAAAAATGAACGAAAAGAACGAGAAGAATTTTCAACTACTATTGAAAGCTTACGCCAGCAGATTAATAATATCTTATCTATTCCTAAAAAAGAAAATATGACGTTGATGGAAGAGTCTATAGTAGAAGCGGCAAATTACAGCTTAGAAGGGGAAGGAAAGCGGTTAAGACCAATTGTTGCTTGGTTCATAGGCGTAAACGCATATGGATTACAACAATCAGCAATGGAGCCCCTGTTAAAATCATTGGAATATATGCATACTGCCTCTTTGATATTTGATGATTTACCAGCACAAGATAATGCATCTACTCGAAGAGGGCGTTCTACTCTCCATGAAATGTATAGCACTGCCGTTGCAGAATTAACAGGTCTTTTTCTAACGCAAAAAGCAGTTGAGGAACAAACCTTTCTCGATCAGTTCGATTCTAAAACAGTCTTAAAATTAGTCCGTTATTCTGCCCAAGCAACTGCGAATATGAGTAGAGGGCAAGCCATGGATTTGAATTCCATCGGGAAACAATTAACTATAGAGCAATTAAATATGATGTGCTTTTATAAAACCGGCTTAGGTTTCGAAGCTTCTCTCCTAATGCCTGCTATTCTCGCTGAGGCAGATGAAGTAGAAATGGACGCATTGAAAAAATTTGCTCGTCACGCAGGCATTGCTTTTCAGATTAAGGATGATTTGCTCGATGTGGAAGGAGATACTAGCTTGCTTGGGAAAACCACTGGCAAGGACAAGGAAAACAAAAGTTCCACCTTTGTTTCCGTATTAGGTTTGGAAGAAGCTAAAAAAGAGATGTGGGAAAATTACTGTATTGCAATGGAAGCGTTAGAAGAAGTGCCACGTAATATGGTATTTTTAAAGCATTTTTTAAATTATATTATCAATAGAGACTATTAAAAAATTGTAATACACATTGATTAACTAAAATTATCCAGTAAATTAATTATTAAGATTGTGATAACACACAAGGCATTCTACTTATAGGTGCTTTTGGAATGCTTTGAACTGAACGATTTCTACACCATTAACGAGACTTTTTTATGCGTAGGGATGCGACAAAGTCGCATCCCTACGCATTTTTTCGGTAATCGTGTGGTAGTCGTTCGTCCGTCGCACTCCAAAATCATGGGTAATCAAAGTGCTAAAGCTTTTGAGAATGGAAGAATAGCCATTTTCCTACTTAGATAAAAGCAGCCAAAGATGCAATTTTGGCTGCTCAGTCCTTCTCTATAATATTTCCACCTTTTCGATTGGAAGGAAGTGTTCCTTTTCTATATAGTATCAACATATTTCCGGCATGAACTTTGCAAAAAATAAGCAAGGAACGCATGATAGAAAGTGATAGAGTGCCCGAAATTGCATCTTCGGGCACTTCCATAATGAATAGAAAGGGAGCTATTCTTTCATTTTCAAAAGTAATTGGCTTTTTCTTTTGAACGTTGTAGGTACGTGACAGACAAATATCCACAACAAGAATATCGAAAATGGTGTAGCAGGAAGTGACGCAGTCACTTCCTGCTACACTTATCTCACGGTAATGATGTAATGATTATTTCGTCCAAAGCGAACCGAAAGCGTACAAGTGTAAAATGGGCCACTAGCGCATTTCCGGTGAAATTGTTATGGTGGAAATTGATTAATCAACACGTGTGTAGTCGTAAGAATAAAACGAGGCAAGGTTCTCTGTTTTCGAAAATTCGGTTATCATATAAGTGGGGAGATGAAAGAAGGGGGACATTAATATGGTATCTGGACAACTATTTAATCATAAATTACTAGATGTTGTATTCGAGAATGCAAACTATGGAACAATTATTATCGATAATAATGGAAAGATACAATATATTAGCAATAAATATTGCGAGTTTTTGGAAGTAGGAAGAGACGATATCATTGGGGGATATATCGTTAATCATATTGAAAATACGAGATTGCATCTAGTCGTTCAAACGGGTAAATCGGAATTGGCAGATTTACAATTTCTTCGAGGTAGCTTTGTCATTACAAATCGTATTCCCATTTTTGATAATAAGGAGATAATCGGTGCAATTGGGACGATCATTTTCCGCGACTTAGATGATTGGAAGAAAATGAATAGCAATATTAAAGAGTTATTAGCAAGGAATAATCTATATACACCTGAAGTAGTTCAAGTAAATGGGGCAAGGTATTCTTTACATGATTTAATCGGAAACTCTCATGAGATGATCGAATTGAAAGAGCGTGTAAAAAGAGTGGCTGGCGGAGATATTTCCGTATTGATACGGGGTGAAAGCGGGACAGGAAAAGAAATAATTGCACAAAGTATTCATCAACTAAGTACTCGTAGTGCTAAACCCTTTGTAAGTGTGAACTGTGGATCCATCCCAGAACATCTCATCGAGTCCGAACTGTTCGGCTATGAAGAAGGTGCCTTTACGGGTGCTAAGAAAGGTGGAAAAGTAGGGAAGTTTCAAAGTGCAGATGGAGGAACTATTTTTCTAGATGAAATTGGGGATATGCCGCAGCATATGCAAGTCAAATTACTAAGAGTCTTGCAGGAGAGAGAATATGAACCTGTAGGGACAGCACAACCTAAAAAGGTAAATGTTCGTGTAATTGCCGCAACTAATCGACCATTAGAGAAAATGATCGAAAACAGGGAATTTCGGGAAGATCTATATTATAGGATAAACGCAATTCAATTAGTAAGTCCTCCTTTGCGCGAAAGAACGGGAGATATCCCACTATTAATTCAACATTTTTTTGAAAAAGCGAAAGCACGGATTGGAAAACGAGTGACTTCCATACATGATGATGTATACGAATTGCTAAGAAATTATAGTTGGCCGGGAAATATTAGGGAGCTAGAAAATGTAATGGATGCAGGTGTCCATTTATCAAATGAGGATGTAATGAAGATCGATGCTTTGCCGGAATATATAAGAAGGGATTCTGAAAAAATCCAGCACAAAACGTTAAAAGAAGTAATAGAAGAAACGGAAAAAAAAGAAATTGAAAGAATGTTAAAGAATTGTAAATTCGATAAAAACCTAGCGGCAGAAGCACTTGGAATTAGCAATTCGACTATATATGAAAAGATTAAAAAGTATAGAATTACTGAATAGTTTAAGAAAATCCAGAATGTCGGAAAACTCTCCGATAATTTGGATTTTTTTATTTTACCGAAACTCTAACGTATTACACCAATAAAACGATAATGTATTCCGATAATTCGGAAAGACTTTTTATCTTGAGTTTATACAATAGGCTCTTAGTATTGAAAAATAGCGTTTTCAAAACTTGGCATGAATCTTGCTTATATATAAAGAGAGAACGAAAGGAGGAATTTCAATGGACGTTGGACTTATTACTAGGAAAATGGCGAATGTGTTAAATGAAGATCACCAAGCAAAAATAGCAATAAAAGAAGAAATGGGTAAAGCTTGGACGTACAAAGAACTTCATACTATATCAAATACATACGCAAATAAGCTTCTTGAATTAGGAGTACAAAAAGGAGATCGAGTTGGCGTATTGCTTTACAATTGCCTAGAATATTTCGCATTATATTTTGCTGTTGCGAAAATCGGTGCAATTGCGGTTCGTCTTAATTTCCGACTTTCGAGTGCAGAACTAGAATATACATTAAAGGATTCCGAAACGAAAGTATTATGCTTCCATTCTAATTTGGCAAATGAACTGGAAGAGGTTCGAAAGCATGTTTTAGTAGAGCAATACATTTGCCTAAAAAACGAAGAGGATATAATTCCGAATTGGTCTAAACCTTGGAGTCTATTAGAAAGTGGTCCTTCAGATGAAGTACCAGATAATAATATTAAATTGAGTGATCCAGTTATGTTGATGTATACATCAGGTACAACTGGTAGACCAAAAGGCGCAATCTGGACGCATGACACGACGCTCTGGTTTTCATCCATGCAATCGTTGAAATGGAAGTTTACAGGACAGGAAATTGGCATGACGACAGGTCCACTCTATCATGTAGGTGCAATGGAAGACATTGGACTTCCAATACTATTGATGGGCGGAACGCTTGTTATTACTAGAAGCCAAGGTTTCAAGATTGAAAGAATTCTATCCGTAATCGAACAAGAAAAAGTGACCGACTGCTTCTTATTCCCTTTTATGATTTATGAAATGTTGAATTACGATGATCTCGATTCTTATCAATTGAAAAATTTAAAAACGATCTACACAGGGGGAGATCCATTATTGCCTTCTGCGCTAGAACAACTAAAAAAGAAATACCCAAATGTTGGGGTTGTACAAGTATATGGATTGACAGAAGGAACGCCAATCGCAGCATCACTCGATCCACAAGATGCTTTTACAAAAGGACAAACAGTCGGAAAACCAATGCCCCTCACGGAGATTAATATTTTGGATGACGATGGATATCCGCTACCAGCGGGTGAGGTTGGTGAAATTGCCATTAAAAGTCCTGCAGTTTCAGTAGGATATTGGCGAAAACCCGAAGCTACGATGGAGACGTTTGTAAATGGCTGGTGTAAAACAGGAGATTTAGGTGTGTTCGACCAGGACGGATACTTAACGATCGCAGGTAGGAAAAAAGATATGATTCGAAGTGGTGGGGAAAATATTTACGCTGCTGAAATTGAAGATGTTTTATATCGTCATGAAGGTATAAAAGAAGTTTCCATCATTGGCATTCCTGATTCCAAATTCATTGAAGCTGTTTGTGCTGTTGTTGTAAAAAAAGAAGGGTCAAACCTGACAGAAGAGGACATAGTAAATCATTGTGTGAAAAATCTAGCAAGCTATAAAAAGCCTAGAAAAGTTATTTTCGTAGATGAATTACCACGAACACCTTCCGGCAAAATTCAAAAGTTTGTTTTACGACAAGACTATAGCGAAGTGAAAATATAAAAATGAGGTGTTAGAACGATGCAAAAAGTCCAAGTTGTTTCATGGTCTTTACAACAAAATATTGCACAAATTGTCATCGATAATCCACCGGTAAACGTCTTAAGCGCAGATGTTATAGAACAACTGAACATCGTTGTGGATGAAATAGAAAAGGAACCGAACGCGAAAGTCGTTATTATTACAGGTGCAGGAGAAAAGGCATTTGTAGCAGGCGGAGATATTAAAGGGTTTCCAGCTTGGATTGGAAAAGGAGTCGAAGAAGCAAAACAAAAATCACTTTGGCTTCAAGAGCCACTGAATAAGATTGAACAGTTACCCCAACCGACTATTGCGGCTATTAATGGGCTTGCTCTAGGTGGGGGCTGCGAACTTGCATTAAGCTGCGACATACGAATCGCGGAAGAACATATAGAGATTGGACTTCCAGAAGTTAAATTGGGATTATTTCCTGGAGCTGGAGGGACACAAAGACTACCGCGTCTAATTGGAAAAGCAAGAGCGAAGGAAATGATTTTTACCGGTGAAGCTATTTCGGCAAAGGAAGCAGAACGAATCGGACTTGTGAATCACGTAGTGGCAAAAGGTAAATCTGTAGAGAAGGCGATGGAAATCGCAAGTAAAATGACTAATTATTCTTCACTACCTATAACTTTTGCTAAGCAATCAATCGATGTTGGATATGAACAAACCCTAGATAAAGGTTTAGTTACCGAAGCAACTTATTTCGGTCATGCTTTTCAAACGAAGGATGTTCAAGAAGGCGTAGAAGCATTCATCCAAAAAAGAAAACCAAATTTTACGGACCAATAACTGATTTTATTTTAAAGAAGGAGTGACATATATGTTTTCTAAAATTATTATCGCCAATCGTGGGGAAATTGCATTAAGAATTATTCGAACTTGTAAAAGTCTTGGTATTCAAACAGTCGCAATCTATTCAGAAGCAGATGCTGACTCTCTGTTCGTTCGACAAGCTGATGAAGCACACTGTGTTGGAAAGCCACCGGTCAATCAAAGTTATTTAAATATCGAAGAAATTATTCGTATTGCAAAAGAAAGTGGGGCTGAGGCAGTACATCCAGGCTACGGACTTTTATCAGAAAACGCAGGATTTGCTAGGAAATGTGTAGAAGCAGGACTTGTATTTATCGGACCTTCGTCAGACATTATCGCTTCAATGGGAAGTAAAATCGAAGCACGTAAAATGATGAAAGAAGCCGGTGTACCTGTTGTAGAAGGTATCGATACAGCTTTAGATAATGAAGAGCAAGCAAGAGAAGCAGGAAGAAAAATCGGTTATCCACTTATGCTTAAGGCATCTGCTGGAGGTGGTGGAATCGGTATGCAACTTGTTAACTCCGAGGAAGAACTAGTAAAAGCTTTCGAGGGAAATAAAAAACGAGCAGAATCATTTTTCGGTGATGGAACAATGTTTTTAGAAAAATATATCGCGGAACCGCATCATATTGAAGTCCAAATTTTAGCAGACACGCATGGAAATGTAATTCCGCTTTGGGAAAGAGAATGCTCTATCCAACGTCGAAATCAAAAAGTGGTGGAAGAAGCACCTTCTCCATTTATTAGTGAAGAAACGCGACAAAAAATGCTAGATGCAGCTGTCCAAGCGGCCAAACATATTGGCTATTCCAATGCTGGTACGATTGAGTTTTTAGTGGATCGTGAGCAAAATTTCTACTTCTTAGAGATGAACACAAGACTACAAGTGGAACATCCAGTTACAGAAGAAATTACTGGTCTCGATCTAGTAGAACAACAGCTGAAAGTGGCGTACGGAGAACGTTTGTCTCTTAAACGGGAAGAAGTCGGGCGAAAAGGACATGCGATTGAAGTGCGTATTTATGCAGAAGACCCTAAAACATTTTTCCCTTCACCTGGAAAAATTACAGAGTTTCAGCTGCCGCAAGGAGAAGGAGTCCGCAACGAATGTTCGATAGAGGCTGGTTCACAAGTGACGCCATTCTACGATCCTATGATCGGTAAACTGATCACTTGGGGAGAAACACGTAGTGAAGCATGCGGACGAATGAAAGAAGCGCTTGAAAATTACAAAGTAGAAGGGATTAAAACAAATATCCCAATGCTCATTGAAACAGTTAGCCACGAACAATTTTTAGCTGGCTATACAACAACTGATTTTGTAAATAAATATTACTTAGCTGAAAAAGCAACTAAATAAGGAGGAAATAAATATGACAAACATCGTAGCAAGTATGGCAGGTAGTGTATGGAAAGTATTAGTGGGAGAAGGGGAAGAAGTAAAAGAAGGGCAAGATGTAGTGATTCTTGAATCGATGAAAATGGAAATTCCGATTGAAGCTGAAACAACTGGTGTTGTGAAGAAAATCCATATTAAAGAAGGGGACTTCGTTAATGATGACGATGTACTCATTGAAGTTGAATAGGAGGTTAAATCGTTGAAACTACCAAAAAGTGTGAAGATAAAAGAAGTTGGACCAAGAGATGGGTTACAAAATGAAAAACAAACTATTTCAACAGAAGATAAGATTACTTGGATTGACTCGCTTTCCAAAACAGGTCTGTCTTATATAGAAGTGAGCTCTTTTGTACATCCGAAATGGATTCCGCAGTTAGCAGACGCATCGGAAGTACTTGGGAAAATTCAGCGGGAACAAGGGGTTACGTATGCTGCCCTTGTTCCTAACTTAAGAGGACTTGAGCGGGCATTGGAAGCGAATGTAGATGAAGTGAGCATCTTCATGTCAGCGAGTGAAGCGCATAATCAAAATAATATTAATAAATCGATTGAAGAAACGTACCCAATTTTAAGTGAAGTTGTTAAGGAAGCGAAAGCAGCTGGAAAGACAGTCAGAGGCTATTTATCTACAGTGATTGCATGTCCATATGAAGGACCAATTGCGGCTTCACAAGTTAGGAAAGTAAGCGAACGTTTATTTTCCATGGGAATAGATGAGTTATCACTAGGGGACACAATAGGCGTTGGAGTACCAAATCAAGTAGAACATTTGCTAGAGGAACTACTCCCTCATTTTGATGCAAACAAGCTTGCAATGCATTTCCATGATACAAGAGGAACTGCCCTAGCAAATATTGTGAAATCACTTGAAATGGGAATCACTATTTTTGATAGTGCCCTGGGTGGATTGGGTGGCTGCCCTTACGCAAAAGGAGCATCTGGAAATGTTGCGACCGAAGATTTATTGTATATGCTCCATGAGATGGGAATTGAAACTGGAATTGATATAAATGCAGTGATGAAATCAGCACAGCTTATTGAAAAAGTAAGAGGGAAAAAGCTTAATAGTCGCCAAATGGATATTTTGAATGCGGAAGAAGGGACTGTTTTCAATGATTGAAACTATACCAACAAACGTACAAGTAGAAAAGCGTAGCGATGGAATTACGATCGTCACATTAAATCGGACAGAAGCGGCAAATGCCTTATCCAAGCAGATGCTCCTTGATTTAAAAACGGTTGTCAATGATTTAAGAAATAATCGGGAAGTTCGAGTAATCATTCTAACAGGTGCCGGGGAAAAAGCTTTTTGTGCCGGGGCTGATTTAAAAGAGCGAAAAACAATGACAGAAAACGAAGTTAGACAAGCTGTTCGATCTATAGGGGAAGCTGTAAACGATATTGCAGCACTTCCTCAACCAGTTATTGCTGCTTTGAATGGGGTGGCATTCGGAGGCGGTCTTGAGTTGGCATTGGCATGTGATATCCGTGTCGGATCATTAGAAACGAAAGTGGGATTAACAGAAACTTCCTTAGGTATTATTCCTGGGGCAGGTGGAACGCAACGCCTCCCACGTTTAATTGGCGTTGGAAAAGCGAAAGAACTCATTTATAGCGCAAAGCGGTTGACTGCTGAGGAGGCGGGAGCCATAGGGATACTAGAATATGTAGTCCCTCGTGAAAAACTGTTAGATAAAGCATTAGAAATTGCAACATCCATCGCGAAAAATGCTCCACTTGCATTAATACAAGCAAAAACTGCCATTAATAATGGATTGGAAGTAGACCTTAACACAGGATTAAAAATAGAAGAGCTTGCCTACAACGAATTGCTACCAACGGAAGATAGATTAGAAGGTTTACGCGCATTTGCGGAAAAACGCGCACCACAATATACGGGCAAATAAGGAGGAAACGATATGACAACGACAGTTTCACAAACAGATTACCAAATCAAAAAAGATGCTATCTTGCAAGGTGGGCAAGAAAAATACCATAAAAAAAATCAAGAACAAGCGAAAATGTTCGTTCGTGACAGATTGAATTTGCTATTTGACGATGGTTTAAAAGCAGAAGATGGTATGTTTGCCAATTTACTAGCAGGTGATCTTCCAGCAGATGGAGTAGTTACTGGCATTGGTAAGATTAATGGTCGCACTGTTTGTGTGATGGCTAATGATTCTACGATAAAAGCAGGTTCTTGGGGACAACGAACAGTAGAAAAGATTATTCGCATTCAAGAAACAGCTGAAAAGCTACGCTGTCCAATGTTGTACCTAGTTGACTCTGCAGGGGCTCGCATAACAGATCAATTAGAAATGTTCCCTGGTCGTAGAGGAGCTGGACGAATTTTCTACAACCAAGTTAAGATGTCAGGAAAAGTTCCACAAATTTGCCTTCTATTTGGACCATCGGCAGCGGGCGGAGCATATATTCCTGCATTCTGCGATGTTGTTGTAATGGTGGAAGGGAATGCCTCCATGTATTTAGGGTCCCCTCGAATGGCAGAAATGGTTATCGGTGAAAAAGTGTCCCTAGAAGAAATGGGCGGAGCCAAAATGCATTGTTCCGTTTCTGGATGTGGTGATGTGCTTGTACCAAGTGAAGAAGAAGCGATTAAGTATGCTAGAAAATATTTAACATATTTTCCAGAAAACTATACGGAAAAACCAGCTAAAGCAGAGGCAAAAGAACCAGCTTTCTTTGAAAAAAGCATTGAGCAGTTAATACCGAAAAACCAAAATGCACCATTTGATATGTATCAACTGATCGAACGTCTTATAGACGAAGACTCCATGTGTGAGATTAAGAAGCTTTTTGCACCTGAGCTTATTACTTGTCTGGGACGAATTAATGGACAACCAGTAGGAATAATTGCAAACCAACCACGTGTAAAAGGCGGAGTATTATTCCATGATAGTGCGGATAAAGCAGCAAAATTTATTAATCTTTGTGATGCTTATCATATTCCGTTGTTATTCCTTGCAGACGTCCCGGGCTTCATGATTGGAACAAACGTAGAGAGAGCGGGGATTATTAGACATGGTGCTAAAATGATTTCCGCAATGAGTGAAGCGACTGTTCCTAAAATGACGGTAATCGTACGTAAAGCATATGGTGCTGGATTGTATGCAATGGCTGGTCCGGCGTTCGAACCAGATTGCTGTATCGCACTTCCAACAGCTTCTATTGCGGTAATGGGACCAGAAGCTGCTGTAAATGCAGTATATGCAAACAAAATTGCTTCTCTTCCGGAAGAAGAGAGAGCCGGGTTCATTGCTGAAAAGCGTGAAGAATATCGTGAAGATATCGATATTTATCGTTTAGCTTCTGATTTAATCATTGACGATGTTGTTGAGCCGAATCGTTTACGTGAAGAGCTTGCATCACGTTTAGATGTATATATGTCGAAATATTTAGTTTTCACTGATCGTAAGCATGGGGTTTATCCAGTTTAAATACTAATATTTCTAGACAAAGGGGATATAGAAATGTTCGATAAATACTTTGAAGACTACCAACTTGGGGATATTTGGGGATCGAAAGGAAGAACGATAACAGAAGCAGATATCGTTATGTTCTCCGCTTTAAGTGGGGACTGGTTTCCGCTTCACACAAATATTGAATATGCAAAGGAAACCCAGTATAAACAGCGAATTGCTCATGGGATGCTAGTACTTTCTATAACTACCGGATTGGTACTTTTTGAACCGGGGATTGTCGTAGCGTTTTATGGTATGGATAAAGTAAGATTTACAGCTCCGACCTTCATTGGAGATACTATTCATCTTACGGGAAAAGTAATTGATTTGAAGAGTAAAGGACCGGACCAAGGGGTTGTGACGGTATTACAAGAAGTTAAAAAGCAAACGGATGAAACAGTGGCGGTTTTCGAAATGAAGCTTTTGGTGAATCAAAAGACTCTAGACTAAATGAGGGAGAACATTTATGGATCTGATTATCATACTACTAGCACTAGGACTACTTATGTTTTTAGCTTATCGTGGTTTTTCTGTCATTATTATTGCTCCGATATGTGCTTTACTTGCCGTGTTTTTGACGGATCCGAGCCATGTATTACCATTCTTTTCTAATATATTTATGGAAAAGATGGTTGGCTTTATAAAATCTTATTTTCCCGTATTTTTACTTGGAGCGATTTTCGGTAAAGTAATTGAAATGTCCGGTATCGCGGCAAGAATTGCAAAAGTAATTATTCGATTTATTGGAGTTAGACAAGCCATTTTTACTGTCGTATTATTGGGTGTTATTCTAACTTATAGTGGAGTAAGTTTATTCGTAGCCGTATTTGCGATTTATCCCTTTGCCAACCATTTGTTCCGTGAAGCGAATATTCCGAAACGACTAATACCAGCCACAATTGCATTTAGTGCTTTTACTTTTTCAATGGATGCGATTCCTGGATCACCACAGATTCAAAATGTTATTCCAACCACTTTCTTTAATACGAGTATCTATGCAGCAAAATATCTAGGTTTAGTCGGTGCATTATTCATTTTTGTAGTAGGTATGCTGTATTTAGAAAGCCGTCGCAGGAAAGCAGCTAAGAATGGTGAAGGTTATTATGGTATAGGGAAAAATGCGATTAGTGAGTCACCGGCTGCTAGTGAGATGGCTGCTACAAGTGAAGCGATTGCAGCCCCTACTTCTATGCTAACCACAAAAATAGATGTGAAGGACTGGTTAGCTTTTCTTCCGCTAATATTGGTCGGGGTGATGAACAAGCTTTTCACTACTTATATTCCGAAATGGTATGCAGATGGGTTCGATTTTGCCAATATTAATCTAGAACAATATGGAACCGTTAATATGAATCAGCAACTTTCACTTTGGTCGGTGGAACTTGCACTTCTCGTAGGGATTTTTACTGCAATTGCTTTGAACTTCCAAGCGGTTAAATTAAGTTTCAAGGATAGTTTAAGTGTCGGTATAAGCGGTGCTTTGCTTGCTACAATGAATACCGCATCTGAGTTTGGTTTTGGAGGGATTATTGCTGCTTTACCAGGTTTTGCTGTAGTTCAGAATTTCTTAGCTACAACCTTTACGCATCCTTTAGTCAATGGTGCTGTGTTAACGAACGCACTTGCCGGGATTACAGGTTCTGGATCTGGTGGTATAAGTATTACGCTAGGTATTATGGCGGAAAAATATGTGGAGGCTGCAAATGCTGCCGGTATTCCTTTAGAAGTTATGCACCGTGTCATTGCGATGGCAGCGGGTGGGATGGATACTTTGCCACATAATGGAGCAGTACTTACATTACTAATGGTTTGTGGACTTACTCATCGCCAAGCATATAAAGATATCTTTGCAATTACAATCATTAAAACACTAGCTTGCTTCTTCGTAATTGGTGTATATCTATTGACTGGTCTTGTTTAAGGAATACAGTTACTCAGACAATATAGAAATAACCGTCAAACCCTATAGGGGATGGCGGTTATTTCTTTTTTATTTGGAGATAACTGAATGGAAGAATAGGTAGAATGGGGTTGCTATAAAAGTGCATGTTTTAAATATTACAATGGAACTGATCATCGGGTTTTTTCTTCTTTTTTTTATCGTCAAGTTTGTAGGGAAAAAAATTATCAAACAAATAAGCCCGTTTACGTTCATTGCAGCGATAGTATTAGGTGAATTGCTAGGAAATGGATTGTATCATGATGACGTAGGATTATTTTATATTTTTTACACGATGTCATTATGGAGTGTTTTGCTGTTTATCGTGGAGTTTCTTGGGCAAAAGTTTTTGGCGGTTCGTGGATTTTTTGAGGGTAAACCTTCCGCATTGATAAAAAATGGTATAGTGGACCGAGAAGAGTTAAAGAAAAATCGAATGAATCTGAATCAGTTACAAAGCTTGCTTAGACAAAGTGAAACGTTTTCCATTCGTGAGGTCGAATATTGCTATTTAGAGGCAAATGGGTCGTTAAGCATTTTGAAGAAATCCAAGTATCAAAAAACAACACAAGAGGACTTCAACCTAGTATATAAAACAGTTTATGCGCCAGTAACACTAATACGGGACGGCAAAATTTTATGGGATGAGATAGAGGATTTAGGTTTTGACGAGGCATGGTTGACTGATCAACTGAACGCAAAAGGTATTTCCAGCTATAAAGGTATTCTCATCGCTGAGTGGTTAGAAGGGGATGGGCTTTTCGTCCAACTTCTTCAAGATACACCTTCATCAACCGACAGAAAATGAAACAAAGGAAAGGATGGATACTATGCAACTAACGATTAAAGCGACAGGTGAAAATGTACAGGTTCTTTCCCATCTGCTTGCTAAAAATCCGAATAATTTATATGAGCGAATGCAAAAAGATCATGCGGTACGACTCTTTTTTTCAACATTTACAGATAAAAAAGTAGAAATGACAGTCTTTGTAACACCCGATCCACTTGCACTTATCAATCAGTCGTCTAGTGCATATGACATTACCCATTACATAAATGATCGCGAATTCGCAACGAGTAGCATTTTCACTTCACTTATTCGTTCCGCTTTAAGTACTGCATTAAACGGAAAACCAAAAGAAGAGTATTCAAAATGGGTAGATCATCCCTTTCCATTCGTTTTTAGTTTTGGTCCCGTTGCAACGGAGTTAAGTGGGCAGGAGATACGCGAGCTTTTTGAACCGTTAGGCTATGACACAGGTATCGAGTTTGGAGAAATAGATTATTCCTTTCAAATAAAAGAAAAAAGTTCAGCGTGCTATATTACACTAACCGGAATGACTACTCTTCAAAAAGGACTTCAACAGTTATTCATTCTCATCCCGGTGCTAGATAACTATAAGCATTATTTTATTGATGAAACAGAAATAGAAAAGTTGAAGCGATACGGAGAAGGATGGCTCGACACTCATCCTAAAAAAGAATTCATTATCCGGAAGGTATTAAGGTTTAAAGAACTATATGATCAGTTCGAGGAACGCGACACAATACAACAACCAGTTAGTTCAAAGCAATTACCGCTAAACGAGTTGCGCTATGAAAAAATAATCGATAAAGTATCAGGGCTTTCAAAGAAATGTAAAGTAGTCGATTTTGGTTCGGGTGAAGGAAAGCTTTCCGCTAAATTAGGATTTGTGAATGGGATAGAAGAAATACTTGCTGTGGAACCATCAGAATCCGAAACGATAAAGGCATTAAAACGTTTTGAAAAGTTGAAAGAGCAAAAAGATTTCACCATGCCTACAACTATTTGGGGATCCCTGTTTTATTTCGATGAACGATTGAAAAACAAAGATGTCATCATCTTATGTGAAGTGATTGAGCATATCGATGAGGAAAGACTACCCAAAGTAGTGGACCTTATGCTAGCGCACTATCAACCAGGTGCTTTCATCGTAACTACACCGAACAAAGAATACAATCATGTGTATAAAATGTCCGAAGAAATGCGGCATGACGACCATCGTTTTGAATGGACACGACAAGAATTTAGACAATGGTGTAATCAAATGAACCACGCCAATCAATATGACTTAGCATTTGAAGGGATAGGAGAAGAAGACATGCAGTACGGCACTCCAACTCAAATGTGTACATTCATTAGAAAGGAGAATCGTCTATGAAAATTACAATACCAAGCGCTGGAATTGTCTTACTTGTCGGCGTGTCCAATAGCGGGAAAACGACATTACTCAATAAGTGGATCGAGGACAATTTGATATTATCATCGGAAGCCATTAGTTCAGATACGTATCGTGCAATGGTTGGAGATACTGAATTTATACAATGGACGGAGCGACCAAAAGATGAAGCAGATAGTCTTCATGATGATTACTCTGCATTATCTAGTGAAGCATTTCGCTTGTTGGATCACACATTAGAAGCAAGATGCCGGTTGAATAAATTAACATTTGTCGATGCAACTCATCTTTATGCGGAGGACCGAAAACGTTATATAGAACTGGCAAAGAAATACCATGTACCAATAGCGTCGATTGTTTTTGACATTCCACAAGAAACACTTCTTGAAAGAGATGAACGACGCAAAAATCCTCGTGGCAGAAAAAGAGTAAAACAACAATTTCAAAATTGGAAAAGAGAATTACGATTTATTAAAAAAGAAGGTTTTAAATCCGTTTATTTCATTAACGAACATGAGGATATTGAACTTATAAGAAAAGGGAATCCACTATTTGTGGATGTTGGAAATGGAATCGATATAATCGGAGATATACATGGTTGCTATGAGGAATTGATGTCTCTTTTAGTTCAACTCGGCTATGAACAGAATGATGAGGATCTCTATATCCATCCAGAGGGCAGGAAGTTTATGTCTATTGGTGATATTATGAGTAGAGGACCAGAATCATTAAAAACGATGCAGTTTTTTCAACGACATGTGGAGCAGGACTTAGCGTATATGACAGACAGCAATCATGGATGGAAGATTGCTCGCTGGCTTGATGGTCGAAATGTTGAGCTAAAGCATGGAGACGAGAAGGTTGCGCAGGAGTTTGAACTGTACGAGAAAGAGCATGGTTCAGTGAAAGCGGAAAAATTAAAAGATGTCTTGAAAAATTTCCTTCTCAAAGCTCCATCACATTTTGTCTTAACGAGAAATGGAGTAAAGACAGCCATTTGCACTCATGCGGGGATAAAGGACGAGTATATTGGAAAGCAATCTGCTACAATCCAAGACTTCTGTCGATATGGAGATACAGATGGAATACATGATGATGGGAAGCCAATTCGTATAGACTGGTATGTTCACCACAAAGGAAGTCTACCCATTATATGGGGGCATGATCCTAAGCCACAGCCACTCCGTGTAAACAACACGATTAATATTGATCAAGGTGTAGTTTTTGGTGGAAAACTGACGGCGATGCGTTACCCTGAACAACAATTCGTCTCAGTAAAAGCAGAAAAAGATTATTCCGGAACATCAGATAATCCGCTTCAAAAATGGGAAATGGAACGTCTTAATCCTCCAAATATGGAGAAGTTTATAAATGGATATTCTGTACAAACAGAACAATTAGGGGAAGTTAAGCTGCCACAAAATGTTGTTAAGTCTGCAATCGACACTATTTCACATTATACGGTTCCGATTGAACAGCTACTATATATCCCACCTACAATGAGCCCAACACCATCCGTTTCTGTGCTTCCCGATTTTTTAGAACATCCAAAAGAGGCGATTGAATATTATCGAAGTCATGGCATTGAAATGATGGTTGCCGAGAAAAAGCATATGGGTAGTCGTGCGGTTCTACTTTTATTTAAAAATAAAGCAGTCGCGAAAAAAACAATTGGTTTTGAAATAGATGGAGTTATATACACGAGAACAGGCAGAAGGTTTTTTAATAGATCGACTGAGCAAGAAGTTGTACAGAAGTTAACGGAAGAACTCACCCAAAAAGGTTATTTTGAAAAATATCAAACTGATTTTGTACTCTTAGATGCTGAAATTATGCCATGGAATTTAAAAGCGAAAGAACTAATTAGTAGTCAATACGCACATGTTTCAGAAAATGCATTGTTAGACCGAAAGAAAATCATTGAAAAGCTAAACTCCTCAAATTATGTTGATGTGGAAAACTGGTTAATGGAGTACGATGAAAAATTAAAGAATGCAGAGATTTTTAAAGAAGTGTTCCAGAAGTATTGCTGGGATATAGAAGAAACGGATGCCATTCAAATTGCACCATTTCACGTCTTGGCTCATAGCACTGAAACATTCTTTCATAAAGCTCACACATGGCATATGGAAATGAATAAGCAATTTGCGATGGATTCGTCTCTCTTCGTGACTACCGAATATAAAATTATTTCGGATAGTAATAGTGAGCAAGAAGTCATCGCTTGGTGGGAAGAAATGACGAAAGAAGGGCATGAAGGAATCGTCATCAAGCCAGAATTTTTCACATCCACATGTAAAGGGCGGTTAATCCAGCCTGCTATTAAAGTAAGAGGCCGTAAATATTTGCATATCATCTATGGAATGGATTATTTAAATCCGGAAAACTTGAAGCGGTTAAAAAATAGAAATACAGGCAAAAAACAAAAACTTGCTTTAAAAGAATTTGCTTTAGGGATGGAAGGTATAAGGCGTTTTGTTGATGGTGAATCAATTGAACGCGTGCATGAATGTGTGCTCGCTACTCTAGCCTTAGAATCGGACCCGGTAGATCCAAGGCTTTAAATATTCCAAAATCACAAAAAAGGTACGAGGTTCTCATACATTTCTAGCAATTAATTGTGTGGGAACCAGGTACCAAAAACTATTTCTAATCCTTATCTTATTCCTCTTTCTTCCCACGAATTAGACAACTCAAATACTTCTTCTACATCTTCTAATCGATTAATCCGTTCCATGAGTTTGTTCCTCCTCTTTTTCATTATAAGCTACTCTTTGACAGGTAATAGAAAGAATAATACTATTATGTTACACGATATATCGCATGACATACTAAAAGGAGAAGCGCTATGGCATATAATGGTGGACCTATGACGGAAGCAATGTACTATGTGTTATTAGCACTTATGAATCCCAATCATGGTTATAGTCTGATGAGTGCAATAACAGAGGTATCTAATGGGAGAGTGAAGATGGGACCTGGAACACTTTATGGGGTTCTTGCAAGGATTCAAAAAGATGGGCTGATCACGTTAGCAGAAGATGATGGGAGAAGGAAAACATACACCATTACAGCTGATGGAAAAGAAGCTCTTCGTGATGAATATAACCGCTTAGTATCGCTAGTTAATGATGGAATAATGCTGAAGGAAGGTGAGGAGAATGGGTAAAATAGTTCGAAAACTAAGACCGAGCAATTATTGGTGTATTGGTGAACATGAGTGTTGGTTTTCAGCTATGGCAAATGAAGGGTTGCATTTAAAGAAAATAGGTACAATATTTGCACATTTTGTTAAAGGGAAGCCTGAGCAAATGAAATATAGAATAGACGCACTGCAAAACAAGGCAATTACGCCAGAGCAAGAGCAAATGTATGCCGAAAGCGGATGGTTTCATGTTACAACTTATGGAATGTTTAATGTGTTCTCCTCTTCAGTTGAGCTGAATGCGCCTGAGTTACATACCGATCCAGAGGAACAGGCTTATACTTTGAAAATGCTTGATAAAAAGCTCGCTCTAAATGCTCTAGTGTCAGTAATAGCAACTTTAGTAATAATTGGTTTGTTATTTATGACTTTGTTTATCGGCTCAACTCCTACTCTCGGTCTTGTAGAGGGAGGAATGAGTCCTATCTTTTCGATTATAATGATTTATGTCGCATACAATGCTATACAAGCAGCTATTGCAATACGTTCTTTGCGAAAAAAACTAATAGATGGGAAGCCTATTAACCACTCTGCCCCTTGGAAAATGAAGCATAAGATAAATTTAGTCCTTTCAACTTTGATTCTTATTTGGGCAATGTTTGCTGCAATTCTACCATATATTCAAATAGTAAAGATGGAGACCCAAGCATTACCAACTACAAGTATTGACATACCAATTGTCAGGCTTTCAGATATGGAACAAAATCCTGAAATGGAACGAGAGACAATGAATAACGATAAAAACTTTGATCGAGGAAATAGTTATGATTATACATGGAGTTTGCTAGCTCCATATCAATACGAATCACATGAGTCAGGTATTATTTCTGGGCAAATATGGAGAGATAATAGTGGAACGTACTCGCCAAGTATTACCAACATCGTTTATAAGCTAGCCTTTCCATCTATGGGCAAAAGTATAGTTGATGAATTGATAGAACGATATAGTAGCTGGGATTCAACTCGTGAATATGTACAGATGAATCATGCTAGTTTCGATCTTTTAATTGTTCATGAGGAGGATGCATTTAAAGAAATATTTGCAACTAAAGGAAAAGGGGTTATGTATGTTAGATATTATGGATATGGAGATTTGGATAGACTAATAACGAGTACCTCTGAACAGATTAGTTTAATTGCAAAATAATAAATAAAGTACCTAGTTCCAAAATATTGATCAATATTTTGGAACTAGGTACTTTTCTTATGTTTATTATCTTGACTTCAAGGTAATAAACTAATAAACTTAATTAAACCAAGAAGAAAACTATGTTTTATGAATTATAGAATAGAAAAGGATGATAAAAGTGGAAAAGACGCAGAAACAAGCACCAACTGAAGTTGATGAACACGGGAAATTTAACCGCCAAAAAAACCAGTTCAATACTCCATTTGGAAATAACCCAGGCGAACTTCCAGTAGAAGCAGGACGATATCGTCTTCTTTGGGCGGCGGTTTGCCCTTGGGCGCATCGCTCTGTCATTGTACGAAGTGTACTAGGTTTAGAAGACGTCATTAGTCTAGGTACTGCTAGTCCAATGCGTCCTAATATCGACCGCGTAGATTGGGAATTTTCTTTAGATAAAGATGGAGTCGATCCTGTTTTAGGCATTCACTATATAAGTGAAGTGTATAAAAAGGCAGACCCGGAATACACCGGTAGACCAACTGTACCTGTCATCGTTGATATAAAAGAACAAAAAGCGGTGAATAACGATTATTTTAGATTAACGAATCATTTGGAAACAGCTTGGGCGCCATTTCATAAGGAACATGCACCAGAATTATATCCGGAACATTTGCGCGAAGAAATAGACGCTTTAAGTGATATTATTTTCCATGAAGTGAATAACGGCGTGTATAAATGTGGATTTGCACGTTCGCAGGAAGCATATGAAGAAGCATATGATGTTTTGTTTGAGCGTTTAGATGAATTGGAACAACGTTTAGCAACGAAGCGCTTTTTATTTGGAGACTTTATTACTGATTCAGATGTTCGCTTGTATGCGACACTAGTGCGCTTTGATGTTGCCTATTATTCTGCTTTTAAAGCAAATCGTAATCGTATCGTAGATTTTCCAAACTTATGGGGGTATTTACGAGATTTGTACCAAACACCTGGTTTTGGGGATACCACAGATTTTGAAGCGATTAAAATACATTATCATTTATCCAATCATATCGCGAGCGATGATCAAAAAAGCTTAAATATTTTACCGAAAGGTCCGGATACTTCTATCTTCCATTCCGCACATAATCGCGAAACTTTAAGTAGGAAGAAAGAAAAGTTTTTCGTTCACGAAAGTAAATAAAACATAAGGGGTTGGAGAAATGGTAATCATCAGAGATGCGGTAGAGGAAGAACTGTCTTATATTAGGAAGCTAAGATTAGCTGCATATGAAGAACACGAAACAAAAATTCCAGAAGCCCACTGGCAAGCTTTAAGAAAATCCATCTTATCGGATGGGGATATCCAATCTGGTGTAGAACGAATGATAGCAGAAAGTGATGGAGAAATTATAGGTAGTGTTGCATTGTTTTCACCCGATATAATAGCATATGAGGGACTTTTAGAGGACGAACTTGGTTATCCAGAATTGCGAATGCTTGCTACCTCTTCCGAAGCGAGAGGAAAAGGAGTAGCGACATTGCTTATTAAAGAATGTATAAAACGCGCAAAGGAAAAAGGTTTCGCCGAAATGGGTCTGCATACGGCTGACTTTATGGAAGAAGCGATAAAATTATATGAACATCTCGGATTTGAACGTTTACCACAGTTTGATTTTGAACCGGCAAATGATGGTATTATCGTAAAAGCGTTTCGCATGCGTTTTTAGTGAAATAAAAGGCGCATGAAATATGAAACCAGCTACAACGACTTCAAGGTCATAGTAGCTGGTTTTATTATTACTTCTTTTTCGCATCCACTGTATTCAAAAAATCCTTTGCTGTACTTACAACATACTTGACCTCATCTATTTCTCTATCACGAAGCACAGAAAGGTGTAAATCCAACATTTACGACTTTTCTTCAAATTCTGTATCCGCAGCAAGTCCTTGAAAATTGAATAAATCGTTTGGATGAATTTCAAGCGCATTCATAAGCATCTCCAGCGTTTCCAGTGTGATATTTGCTTCCCCTCGTTCAATATCAGAAATACGAGATTTACCTACGCCTATTTTCCCTGTTTTTTCTGCAAGCTCTTCTTGTGTTAACCCTCTTGCTTTTCTTATCGTTCTTAGCTGTGCTCCGACTAATATTAAAAAGTTTGACAACTATGATCACCTCTATAAAAAGGCTATTCAGTTCTTTGATTGAAGTAGATACTAATATATTGATTTAATTTATAAAAGTACCGGTATAACGGTACATATGAATTGAAAAATATTATTTTTTCTAATCAAACAGGAACTGGAGTTGTACATAGTGTTTAATTTTCAAGAAAAAGTGAGTTTCATCTGGTCTAATCGCTGAAGTTTTACGTGGACCATTATTAAATCGTATTTCCAAGCAAAACTTTCACAACACGAATAACTATAACTTTAAAAATTTACTAAGTAATGTAGATAATATTGATGAAGATATTAGAGAACCAATAATTCAAAAGTTATATTATGGAAGATATGTTGAATGAAGTTTACTCGGGAGCAAATGGTTAAGCCCAAAAGCGTGGTAATACGTGTACAATTATTGAAAAATGGTAAAAATAATCGTATAATGATGATAGAAAAGCATAATATAAAAAGATCGAACGCTACGAACGCTCGGTCTCTCAACTAGAAACCGCAGAAAGAGCGGTTGGTCCGAGGGTAGAAATAACCGTCAAACCTTATGCCTAGGGGACGGTTATTTCTTTTTCATAAGGAAAAAGAGTATTGACAACAAAATAGAAATGAAAGCTATCCATCCAACAGATAGTTGAATAAGTAAGCTGATTATTTCGTAAGTCGTCAATTTTATCACCTCCTCGAACTGTGGAAGTGACCAACCGCCCATCCTGCATAACTAGTTGTTTTTATTTTAACAGAAAAAGAACATACTTTCTATATTGGAAACTACCTGGTTTCACCAAATTTGATGAAATCGTCCAATAACGTTTTGAGTTGAAATGACACTAACGAATGCATGAGAATCAATCTGTCTCACCATTTTTTTCAAAGAGGTCAATTCCCCGACTACTGTCACACAAAATAATACGGTTTTTTGCTCATGTGTATATCCACCAGTCGCATCCCACATAGTTGTCCCGCGATGTAAATTCGAGTTGATCTCATGGCTTACCTCTTCGCCCCTATTTGTAATGATTAACACGGATACACGGTTGACGTGACTCAAAATAATCTCATATGTTTTCATGGTCGCAAACATTGAAATAATCGTGAATAAAGCAATTTCTCCTCCGAAAATAAAACCAGAAACAATGACAATCAAAACATTTACAACTAAACTGGCTTTTCCTATCGACACATTGTGGTATTTCGAAATTACTCTTGAAAGAATATCAAGCCCACCTTGTGAGCCGCCTCTTCTTAAAACAATTCCGCACCCAATCCCATTAAGCGTACCGCCAAAAATTGCAGCAAGAATTGTATTATCTGTCCATAATTGTTGAACGGGCAAAAGATATAAAAAACCAGATATTAAAATAATAGCAATCATGGTATAAACACTAAACTTTTTTCCTAATAATTTATAAGCAAGTATCATTAAAGGAATATTTAATACAAAATAAAAAATACCGACATCCACCGGAATAAAATGATGAATAAATTGAGCTATCCCAGTTAAACCGCCAGATAAAAGCCCGGCAGGAATAATCAGCATATTAAGTGCAATTGCGGAAACTATTGTACCAACAATGATTGCTAATAGATCCAAAACAATGGATGCTTTTTTCTGCTTTGTATTTGCCATATGGAAGAGCCCCTTATAAGAATGGTAGTATAGACTAAATATCGATTCATTTATATTGGTTTTATGATTGCTATTTTATACATTGAATTAATTAGAAAAAGGAGAATCCCATCATGACAACTTCCAAGGAAAATTTAAGAACTTGCGAAAAAGGACATAATTACTACAAAAGCACTGACTGTCCTACATGCCCGACTTGTGAACAAGAACGGAAACCTGAAGGCGGGTTTCTTTCACTTCTATCTGCACCTGCAAGACGAGCGTTAGAAAATAACGGCATCATTTCTTTAAAGCAGCTATCTAACTTTAGTGAAAAAGATATTTTGAAGTTTCACGGAATGGGACCAGCCTCACTACCTAAACTAAGAGCTGCATTAGAATCAGAAGGTTTATCGTTTAAAAATTGATGTTAAAGGGAAGATAGTAATTAGTACTTTCAAATGTATATTCTAAGATCAAACCAACTTCTATGACTTCAAGGTCATGGTTGTTGGTTTTCTTCTTTTCGAATCCACGATATGTATGCAGACAGTAACAAAATCCCAGTGGTAAACGACTAATTATATATATTATTTTTGGGGAGGGAAAGAAAATGAAAAAAATAGTTGGTTTATTCCTTTTAGTGAGTGTTTCTTTGTTTGGATGTATGAACGAAGAAAATGCGAGTCAAGTGCAACCACAGGAGAAAGGGACGACTGAAACAGCGCCCTCCAATGACAATGAAGTGGCAGCGGTAGAAGATGTGGTGGAAAGATTCGGAAAGGTTCTTCAAAACCTGTCATTATTAGGACCAGAAGGACAATTAGAAAAGGAAATGCACGACAATTATGGTGATTTAGTTTCTGCTGAGCTTATAGAACAATGGCTTTCAGATCCATTAGCAGCCCCTGGGAGACTAACTTCTAGTCCTTGGCCAGACCATATCGATATAGAAAACACGGAGAAACTTTCTGCAATAGCATATGAATTAAATGGCAACATAATCGAAATTTCAAACGGGGATGAAGAAGTTAATAAAATCCCGATTAGTCTAGCAGTTGAAAAAGTGGAGGAGCAATGGCTTATTACCAAAGTTATACTCGGTGGGGAAGAACAAAATGATTCGATTGTTTATCAAAACAAAGAGTATCGTTTTACATTCAAGTTGCCAAAGACTTGGGAAAATTATTCGATTGTGACGGAAGAATGGGAAGGATTATCCATACCAACATCTGGTACTGAAAAAGTAGTTGAAACAGGTCCGATGATTTCAATTCGCCATCCTAAATGGACTTCCGAAAATCCACGTCAGGATATTCCAATAATGATTTTCACACTAGAACAATGGGATTTACTGCAACAAGAGAAATTTCATATAGGTGCAGCACCTATCGGACCATCAGAGCTAAATCGCAACGAACAATATGTTTTTGCTCTTCCTGCTCGCTACAACTTCGCATTCCCAACTGGATATGAAGAAGTAGAACAAGTTTTAGAAAGTAAACCATTAGAAGTGAATCCAAACTGACGGAAATCGCTGGGTGCCAGTCACTCATACAATTCAGCAGGTAGTAACTTTCTTTGTTGCTATTTAAAAAGTCGGAATATAAAATTATAAATAGATTACCAATAACGAAAAGATCTACCAATAGTTCATAAGAGCAGGGGGAGACAGATGTGATTTCGGAGTCAAAAACATTAATGAAAAAAATTAATGAAGCAAAAGAAATAGCTTTAAAATACCCGTCTGAAGCATTTGAAATAGCTTCTTCAACTTATAAGGAAGCGCGTATATCGAAAGTGAAAAAGGAAGAAGCTGCTTCCTTGTTTGTCATGGCACTAGCATGTAGATCAATGACAAAATTAGAGAGTTGCTATGATTATGCGTATGATGCGTATCTAATATATGTTGAACTAGATGACCAAGCAGGTATAGCATCGGCACTAAATTTAATCGGTATTGTATATTTTTACAATGGAATGTACGAACAATCGCTTGAAAACTTTATTAATGCATTACGCTTTGCGAAAGAACCTGATGATGATGTCATTTTAAGTCGTATTTATAATAATATGGGTGAAGTATATAGAGAAGTTGGAAATACGGAAGAAGCATTAGCAGCCTATGAAAGAGCACTATATATAGCTGAAAAGCAGGACATTAAAAGAAATCAAGCGGTAATTTTATTGAATATGGGTTGGGTTTGTTTTAACCGACATAATTTAGAAGAAAGCTTTGGATATTATCAAAAAAGTTATGAAATGTTACTTGAACTAGATGATGTCACATCACTCGCGGAAGTGGAGAATAAAATCGGTAAAATTTATTATTTACAGCAAGATTATGATCAAGCAAAACGATATTATATGCAAGCTTTGGCGAGATTAAAAGCTATAGGAAATAAGTTTTACACAATAGAAGTACTTATCAACTTAGCGGAATTTGAATTACAAGTGGATGAACATTCCTTTTTGAAATATTTAGGTGAAGCAATTGATAATGCGGAAGAGATACAGGCAAAGCAATATTTAAGTAGAATTTACAACCAGTTGTCTACCTATTATGAATCGAAAGGACAATATGATATTGCATTAAACTACTATAAAAAATATCATCTTTTAGAACAAGTTATAGGCTCTACAACGATATCACACAAGCTCGAGATTATTAAACTAGAGTTAAATAAACTTTTTGCAGGGAAGGAAATGGAGGAAATCGCCAAAATGAATGAGCATTTGAAAAATGAAATTTCCACGCAAAAGAAAATAGTAGAGGATCTTGAACAAACGAATCAACATTTAAGTGGAGAAGTGTTCTATGATGATTTAACAAAGCTTGTGAATCGTAAATACTTCACCAAATACCTTTCGGAAGTGTGGAACGATGAAAGCAATGCGAATAAGCATGTTGCTTTACTGATGATCGATATTGATTATTTTAAACGTTATAATGATTTTCATGGCCATATAGCAGGGGATCAATGCTTGCAGCATGTTGGGAACAATATGAAAACGGTTATGGAGAGTCATGGGGGTATATTAGGAAGATTTGGTGGAGAAGAGTTTGTTGGGTTTTTGAAGAATATTAGTCACAAAGAATTTCTGCAAATAGCGGAAGAATTAAGAACTACAGTGGAATCTATGTCCTTACTTTACTGTTGGGAACAGCATGCTTACCCTGTAACAGTTAGTATAGGAGGAGCATTTGGTCAGTGTGAGCAGTTTGAAAGTAAAGATGAAATGTATGTAATCGCTGATGAGGAATTATATAAAGCAAAAACGACTGGACGAAACCAAGTAAAAACTTTCGCAAAATAGGAGGATTATGATGGCTAATACACATTGTCCGCTTTGCGGGGAGGAAAACAAATGTATGGTCGATGCAACAGAGCCAAATGGGTGTTGGTGTACGATAGAGGAATTTCCAAAAGGGATTTTTGAACTAGTCCCTGAAGAAAGTAGAAGGAAACACTGTATTTGTCATAATTGCGTAAAAAAATATAAAGAGGAAATGCAAAAAATCTGAATGCCATGTTCAATGGTAATCAGATTTTTTTCGTGCTTAAGGAAATAATGAAATTCTAGACACGTGAATAATTTCATTTTAAGTAGGATAAAGTAAGCCGCTTTTAAATCGGGTTGTAGGAAACTACGTGGTAGTGACCGCTAGGATTTCCGCTGCAGTGCGGACGCTTACCTGGTGGAAAGCGATGAGCCTTTACCGCCGCTTGCGCGTACGTTGTGAAGTCTCATTATGCTCACTTAATCCCGTTGGAGTCGCCGCCCTGCAGCGAAAATCAATGGAAATTGCCAAATTATTGAGATCCCATATTAACAATAAATGGTTGAACGAGACAATAT
>NZ_JBFTLO010000037.1:0-34031 GCF_056396485.1 Psychrobacillus sp. 05T411
TATTACTGGTGCCAGGCACCAGTAATAATTCTGTAACAAACAAAAAAGCGACTCCAAATTCACTTTTGGGAGTCGCTTTCTCTATTAATATAGGCTGTTTATTAATGTTTCTAGCATAACTGGCATTTCGACAAAGGCACTATCTACATGCAGTCGCTCTGTTCTTTGATGCGCATCTTTACCGAACGGACCTACATTTAATACCGGTCCTTTTAACTGTGCCATCTCTTCAAATGGAATACTGTATGTGTCTCCCCACACTGGTGTGTTACTTTCAAAAGCAGCCCAACCGTTGCCTGAATCGTCATAATTCACGTAGCTCAAATCACATATCCCATTGAAATAGTGGATTTGATCGATTTTATTATCAAATGATTGTGCTGATTTTTTCATTAGTTCTACTGCTTCCTTCACAATCGGATGATCGGAAGTATTGACAGCTGGATAATATGGTGGTGCAAACAAGAGAACAGTCGCAGGTGCAAGCTCTTGACATTGAATCATTAGATTATCCACAATACGAAGTGACTTTTCACGGTCATCCCATTCTTCATTTTCGAGCGCTTCATTTTTCAATCGGTCTACTTCTGCATTACCTAATTTTTTATTTGCATATGCTAAAAGCTGTTCATAGCGAAGCACTTTCACTTCTCCAACACCACTCACTTGCTCTCGCGCACAAATCTCTTTGTAGCTTTCATTCAATGCACCCATCGCTTCTGTAGCTACTTGTTCAAACAAATCCATTACTTCCGCAGCAGTTCGTTTCAACAGAAATACATTGTAAAGTGCCACAGCTCGATAAGGTGTTTGCGTAGAGTAAGACATTTTCAAATCTTTTTGCTGTAATGAAACCGGAAGTGGTGTACTTTCCCCAAGATCTGTTTCACGGAATAAAGGATTCCACTCCATACGCTGTGTTAAATAAGATGCAATATAGTTGGCCGTCATTCCTTTCATCGGCTCTCCAACATGCGTTTCTTTCCCATAAAATAAAGCAGCAGGCATAATTTTACCAATCGTCCCAGAATAAATATACTCCGCAATATCCATCGGTTTTTGTGAAAATGAAGGTTCACTATTCAAAAATAGCTTATAGGTAAGTCCAAACTCCTCTTGAATACGAACTAACTGAGGCACAGCCGCGCGCATTCCAGCAGAATTCACTTCCTCATCGGGAACAGTAGTTAACACTAAATTAATCGGCCATGCTTCGCGACTCGCTTTTTCAAGCATCTGCATATGAAGTGCAAGCCCCATTTTCATGTCCATCGTCCCTCGACCAAACAGATACTTACCCGTTTCCAAGTCAATACGCGCTGATTCAGGCAGATCATCCGGATTTTCCATTAACTTTTTCGTTAGTTCCTCTGGAAAATAAGCAAGTGGTTGTAAAGATCCATACTCTTCCGTTTGAACCGTATCAAAATGGCTAATTAATACAACCGTTTCAACAGCTTCTGGGTGTTTGTATAAGGCAGTGACCACATGTCGACCAAGTCCTGCATCATGCAACTGCAGATGGCTTGGGTGATCTTGAAAATATGCTAATTCTCTTAACTTATCCAATACTTTCGGGGCAAAAGTAGTCTCCCCTTCCGTCAGTGTAATACTATCCCAACTAACAAGTTCACATAACAACGTCCGAAGTCTCTCCGGCGTATCCCATAATAATTGACTCATCATATATTTCTCCTTTGTTACAGGTGTCAGGCACCCGTAACGTAAATGTAATAATTAACTCTCTTGCGCGACTTTATTTAATGCAGATTCTTTTTGTTGTTTTTTCTCTAATCGCAATTTATAGAATAGCATACAAACTATGAAAAATCCTATACCATAATATAAACCTACTCGTTGTGTCGGATCAAAAGCTAAAAATACTAATATTAATAAACAAAACGCGATACAGAATATTGGAACAAGCGGGTAAAAACGAACTTTATATCCTAAATCCTCCAGTTTTCCACCATTCTTTAAGTAATGTCTACGGAACATTAACTGCGATGCAGCAATCCCCATCCAGGAAATAGTAACTGAAATTCMGGCTATCGACATTAATAATACGAATACTGTATCCGCCTCCATAACACTTGTAAGTAGAGACAATAAGGAGAAAGCCATCGTAAATATTAAAGCTGTAAGTGGAACTTTTCGTTTAGATAAACGACCGAACACTTTCGGTGCCATACCTTCTTTTGCCATCGACCACAATAAACGTGTGGATGCATACAAACAAGAATTCCCTACTGACAAAATTGCAGTCAATATGACAAAGTTCATAATACTACCTGCATAAGGAATTCCAGCTAAATTCATTAACGTTACAAACGGACTTTCTAATAGCCCAAGTTCAGAAGCCGGGAAAATAGCTGATAATACAATGATAGATGCTATATAAAACACGACAATTCTAAAAAGAATCGTTCGAATCGCTTTTGGAATATTCTTCTGTGGATTTTCTGTTTCACCCGCAGCAATCCCAACTAACTCTGATCCTTGGTAAGAGAAGATAACGTTCATCATAGTCACAAAAACAATGACAATCCCAGCAGGGAACAATCCTGAGGGCGCTAAATTAGTGGCAAGTGGTGCTGCTCTTTCTTCCAATGGAATAAACCCAAAAATCGCTGCCGCTCCAATAATAATGAACAAAACGACCGCAACAACCTTAATACCAGCAAACCAAAATTCAGCTTCCGCAAAAGCTCTCGTTGTAAGCGCATTCAATGCAAATAATAAAACCATGAAAATTGCACACCATATCCAAATTGGCACATCTGGAAACCAATGCTGCATCAATATACCAGCCGCAGTAAATTCCACTCCAGCTGTAGCCGCGGACCCTACAAAATACATCCATCCAAGTGAAAATCCAGCGGATGGGCTAATAAATTTCGTGGCATATGTTTGAAATGATCCAGTTACCGGCATATGAACAGCAAGCTCACCAAGACAGACCATTACCATATACAAAATTAAACCACCAAATAAATAACCAAGAATAGCACCACCAGGACCAGCTTGATTAATCGTGTAACCTGCATTTAAAAACAAACCAGTCCCAATTACCCCACCCAGTGAAAGCATAAATAAATGGCGGCTTTTCATCGAACGATTTAATTCATTTTGTTGTGTTAAATCCCCATTATTAGACATAATATTCCCTCCCCTATTGCAATCTGCCAAACTAAACTTTCTTTTCTCCCTTTGAATTATTACGAAACCATTACGGGTGCCAGGCACCCGTAATGCATTTGTAACAATATAACCTTAACAATCCGCCCGTATTAATCTACTTTGTTAGAATCTAAGTGATAGGCAGCTTAGACCGCCGTCTTGTTTTCGAACTTCTGACATATCCAGTTCGATTGTTTCGTAGCCTGCCTCGGTGATTTTGCGCTTCGTTTCGCCGTATCCTTCTGGAATAATGACGTAATCATTCACACGAATACAGTTTGCAGAGTATTCATCTTCAGCAGTAATAACAATCTTGTCATATGACTCAAACGCTGGGTGATCTACAAATTCACCTGCTACGACCATTTTGTTATTTCCTAAGTAAGCGATACCTGTTTTCAAATGGAAGAACTTTTGTAGTGGGATGATTGTTGCTTCAAATCCTTCGCTTTCTAGAATTTCTTTTAACTGACGTGCTCCTTCTTCATTTGTACGTTCGGAAATTCCGATATAAAACTTATTATCGGCTTGTAAAATATCTCCACCGTCAAGAGTTCCAGGCGATTTAATGTAATGAAACTTTTTATAAAAATCTTTTAAAACGCTTTCAATTTCAACAATTTCTCCATTTCGAGATTCCGCTCCTGGATTTGTAATAACGGCAAATTCAGCTGTTAGTACCGCAGCATCCTCCACAAATGTTGAATCTGGAAACTGCTCACTAGCTGAAAGAAGTGTTACTTCTACTCCGCATTTTTTCAAAGCTTCCACATATGCCTCATGCTGAACTAATAATTTTTCATAATCCGGTTTTCCAAGATCAGATGTAGTTAAACCTTCTACATAACTTTTACCAGGTGTTTTTGCGATTACATTATTAAATTTACTCATTTTATTTTCCCCCTTAATTTCTAATGACCGGACTTGTTAGACATGTTGGACCACCAGTACCTAAAACACTGATTTCTCGCCCTTTGTATTCATAAACGGTTGCACCTGCATCAAGCAATTGCTGTTTCGTGACATCATTGCCTTCGACGATTACACAAACTCGTGGTGCAAGCGCTAAAACATTGCATCCAAGATTATCGTATTCCACTTTTGGTACTTCAATTAACTGAATACCGCGCTTTATCAGTAACTGTCGGAAAAATACGGGCATTAACGGAGAATGCACTACCGCCAAGTCTTTATCAACCATGCTAATGAAAGACATCAGATGTAAGCACTCAGCTTCTCCTTGGTCATGCGGAAGTTGCACTACGATGAACTCATCTACATAGGGAGCCGTTATTTCTTTTAATTGGCGAATTGCTTCATCATTTGTACGATATCCACGACCAACTACTAGCGTTTTATCATCTAACCAAACGATATCCCCACCATCTGAAACTGCTTCACCAGTTAACTCTCCAATAATCGGAATCTCTTTTTCTTGTAAAAATTCTTTATAAACAGTTGCTTCTGGCTGTCTTAATTTTTTGCCTGATTTTAAAATGATTGCTCCAGCAGGTGTGAATTTTACCGGATCATGCGCGTAAATAGAATCTAGTCCTACTTTTTCTGAGTGTGGAAGATAATCAATTTGTGGTACATGCTTTTCTAAGATTTCGATGAATGTTTTATATTCATTAACCGCCTCTTCGAAATTGGGTTCTTCTAAATAATTAAATGTTTTCCATTGATTCGCTAAATGTTCTTGACTAATAAAAGCTTCGTTCGGATGTTTTACAATTACTCGCTCTAAATTTTTATACATAGATGAGTTATAAGACATTTCTTCTCCTCCTTTTCCGCATATCGGAAAACCTTTCTGAATAACGGAAATATTATATTTAAAATATATGCGTTTCGTGGTATCATGTCAATATATTTAGAATATTAAAAATTAATTATACTAGAATAATATAGAAACTGGCGGTGATTTACATGCAATCCATAACCCGTGCTATGACTGTTGCAAAAGTTTTAGCTGCGCATGCAAATGAAAAAGGATTAAGTATTTCTGTGCTTTCCAAACAATGTGAGCTTCCACTCAGCACAATGCACAGATTATTACAAGCGATGATTAAACAAAGCATGGTTGAACAAGATGAACACTCCAAATTGTACCGTCTTGGTGTAGTTTGGCTAGAATATGGTTTACAAGTGTACGATACAATAGACTATGTCAGCAAAATTAGACCCGAGTTAGAACGCTTATGTAGAGAAGTAGGTGAGAGTGTCTACCTAAGTAAACCAGTTGGCACAGAAGCCATGATTGTAGAAAGAATCGACAGTGAAAACAATCCAATCCGAATTTACGACCAACTTGGGATACGTATTCCAATGAATATTGGAGCTGCAAACAAATCAATGTTAGCAGCAATGCCAAAATCACAGTCCGAAAATATTTTGTCGCAACTTTTACCTATAGAGAAAGTGCCCGAGTTTATCCAAACACTAGATCAAGTTACGAAGCAAGGCTATGCAACTAGTCACTCTGAACGAACAGAAGGCACATCTTCTGTCGCAGTTTCTATCAAAGATAGCCTTGGACAAATTGTTGGTGCCATTAGTATCGGAGTCGTCAGCTTTAACCTGACAGAAGAACGTCTGGACTTTCTGACAAATAAAGTAATCGAAACAGGGAAGGTTATATCAAACAAACTCAATTCGCATATCTAAAAAAAGGGGTAATGAGTCTTTGGACCATTACCCCTTTTTATCTATAAATAAAAATTTAACTTGGTACTATTGTAATGTAATGATATACTAAAAATAAAAAAGAAGGTGGAATATTGGAAAAAATAAGCGAGCTTAAAAAGTACAAATATCTTTTAACTTTCCGAGGAGGAGAGCAATTAGTATTAGAAACGAATACAAATATTCATCAAGCCAAAAAAGATGCGGTAGATGGTGAAACATTTATACATACAGAAAACTTCTACACGATTAACCTTGCCCAAATTGAAGGTATAAAAGTAATCATCCAAAAATAAAACGAATTGTTACAAAAATATCACAAGTGCCTGGCACCTAAAAGAGGGCAACCGTCTTTTCGACAGCTGCCCTCTTTTTACTTATAATTACTTCAAGTTAGCCCATTCGTTTTCGAGCCATGTTTTAAAATCTGATCCTTTTTCACCTTCATATGCATCATACACGTCGATTCGCATTCTTTTTAACTTTGTTGCAAATTCTTCAAATGTATGATCAGCCGGTAAACTCTTTTTCACACGAACGAAGACTTTGTTAGCTCCTTTAATCACTTCAAACTTCTTGCGTGCAGGTAGCGCTGCTTCTTCCCCAAACTCAAGAAGTATACGATATGCCGCTTCCTGAATTTTATACACTGGGTCATTTGCTAGTCTAGATTTCATAATGTCAATGACTTGACTAGTATTGTATTTTCCCAATTCTTCCACCGCATCATAACGCGCTCTCCAATTGGATGTGCGGTTTGCTGCTTTTTTTAATTCCTCATAATTCTCCGGTAACTCGTTATTCACTATCTTTTTATTCAACTAATCCAAACTCCTTTTTTTTGTTCATCTCTTCATTATATACTACGATTGATAGTTCTCCTATTTTTATCTGGTCAGCCGGATATTATTTGGTTCTTTTATGTAACTTTTTTATATTTTTCTTCTGTCCGTACCTAATTTTTTTATCGGAGTTCTCTTCCCTATCTATATCCCCCTTTTATTACAAAAGTGTTACTGGTGCCTGGCACCAGTAACACTTCTGTAATAAAGAAACCGTATACTACGTAACTTTCAAATGAATTACAATACACCTAAGCTCATTTCAGCGTATGTTCTATTAGATCTTGTTTTTTTAAACTGAACGAATACAGGTGTTTTTTGGGTCATATTATGCTCTTTTAAATAAGCGAATAGCTCCCAATATTTTACTTGAGATTGTACTTCATAGTTTTCGGTAATTCTCGTCATGAGCAAATGATCGACATTAAAATAGCTACTGAAGTTCACCTCTACTGCCTTAGAAATAGAAAAATGATTTTCAGCAATTGGAAGAAACAGTTGAGCGGTCATCACTTCTGCCGTTGGATCGCTAATAATCGAGAAAAATATCGCTCCTGTTGGATGATACCCATGGGCCGTTAAGATTTCATCAAAATCATTTAGTGCAACATCAATTTCCTCTGGTAAAAAGTTATACAATTTGGATGCCACATTCCGATAAGCAATTTGATGGTTTTCTACAATCATTCTTCCTCACCCTGTCCTATTACTGGTACATACAAATCAATTATGTAATCGCCGTACACTTCCAATAATACACAATAATACGTCTCTGCTAGCGTAATCCCTTTAGCATTTGCATACGATTTGATTTTTTCATAAGCAGCATAAAAATCCATCTCTTGATCTGCTTGTCGCAGTACCAATGCCCGCTCTAGCACCAATATATCTTGGAAGGAAAAGTCCTGCTCATCCGAAAGAACTACTGGACTACTGATAGGCAAATAATATGTAAATCGACCTGACTTTTCATCTGTCGGACTTTGCTCAAAGGAAAAACATAAGGGTCCGTTTCGATAGACGTCCTTATTCAGCGTAAAATCCTCCAGCATATAAATGCATTCCTGCCAATCTGCTTTTTTCTGCTCCACTTCATGCGTCAATACATTTTCAAAAACTAATGAACATATTTCAATTCCCATCCTGATTCACCCTTTCTCCAATTGCTACCTATTTATTCAGATAACCACGCTCGTTAAAGTTAAAGCTCTTAAAACGATACTTACAGTACAAAATGACAAGTTGCTCAGGTAATATAAATAACATGACAAAAAACATAACAATTCCTCCAACGATTACAACTATTACATTAATATCATCAATCGCCGAATTACGTGCAATGTATTGGATAATAAAAACTATACCTAGACCACCAACAATAGCCGTTGGGATATAAGAAGTGGTCTCAAATCTTCCCCTCACCTTCTCTTTTTTTGAGCCTTTTCGGTAATGACCTCTCCGTAATAATAGAGAGAAACGAATAAATGTAACGATAAAAATTAACAAACCTATCAATAATAAAATAATAGTGAAGTTCAAGAGAGATTCCGGCGTTACCTTCCCCCCCTCTCCTTCTTTTCCAATAAAAAATAAAGCACTTATAAATATTGAAAAAGAAAATAAGTTTTGTGAAACTAAAATAGATACCAAGTACTGTATCCGACCACTTCTTTTATATATTGCTGGTATTGAATAGATAATAGAAAGTATAATAATTCCAACAGTAACCCAAAGATGTATCAACAAAATTTCATCTTTATGTGGATAAATAGTTGAATCAGCTGCCACATAATATTCTAGGGCGAATAACATCGCTTGTAAGAATATACATAATATTAATATAAAGCCTAAACTACCCGGGCTTTGCCTACCGGATTCAAAGGGTCCTCTAAGTACTGCAAAATCTTCTTCCTTTAATTTTCTTATCATTTGAGCACTCCACTTCAATTTAAGCCTATTTATTCAAGTAACCACGCTCATTAAAATTAAAGCTTTTAAATCGGAATTTACAGTACAAAATAACAAGTTGCTCAGGTAAGATAAATAACATGACAAAAAATAGCCCAATCCCAATTATAATAAGTAGCATCATATTAAGATCATTAATAGAAGACGTTCTCACAATATATTGAATGATAAAAACCAATCCTCCCCCTCCAATAATTGCGGTTGGTACATAAGAAGTAGTTTCAAAACGACTCCTCAATGCATCTTTTTTAGAACCTTTTCTATAATGGCCTTTTCTCAATAAAATAAAAAAACGTATAAAAGTAGCAACAAAGAGTAAGAATCCAATTCCTAAAACGATATACGTAAATTGAATGAGGTATTCTGCATCAGCTACCTCGCCTCCCCCATCATAACCAAGGATAAATAAAGCGCTTATTAAAAAGGAAATTGAAAATAAGTTTTGTGATACTAAAATAGATAGCAAATACTGCATCTTTTCACTTTTTTTATAAACTATAGGTATTGCGTAGATAATTGACAATACACTCAGCAGTACCGTAATTACAAAATGGACCAAAAGAATTTGATCCTTGTACGGATAGACAGTGTAACGACCTGCCGCGAAATACTCTAATGAAAAGAGTAATGCTTGGAAGATAATAGCCAATAATAAAGTACCAGCCAACGAAGAAGGTTTTTGCCTTCCTGACTCAAATGGACCTTTTAGAACTTCAAATTCTTTTTCGCTTAATTTAAACACCATTGCGACCACCTTTTTGCTTAATGGAACCATCCTTTTATATGTTCCATTGGCGATTTTTCTCCAAACTTCGTATTTAAGAAAATATTAGCAGCAAGACCTGCTGCCACACCAACAGCTGTACCTACTCCCGGCACTGGTATCAGTACTGTTCCTAAAGCAGTAAATCCAGCCTGAACCGCCCCACCTACAGCAACATCAATTGCTGTATCTAAGGTAGCTCTTCCTGCTGCTTCTCCATCACTAAGTCCTGCATCTTTAGCAGTTGTATAATTACCATAATAGCTCAGTCCCACGCCTATAGGTCCTAGCCCTTTACTAATCCCCTTTAGAGGACCACCTGTTACCATTCCTTTTACGTCCACGAGATCTGTAAATGATTTCCCTGCACCTTGCAGCGTTGCACTTCCGACCGTTTTAGCTTTTTGGATATTGGTAGCTTGGTCATTCCAATAGGCAAGAGATGGATGTTTTTTTAATGCTTCATCCCCAATTCCGGACCAACCGCTCTGTCCCGTTTTTTTTGTACCATACTTCAACATTAGCGTGTTGTTTGCCGCAATTTCATAATGTTTTGGTGACCATTTTTTATTTCCTTTTGGAACATTTTTCATTAGTTCTTTAAATCCTTTAGCATCTAGATCTACTTTTAGACTGCTAACTGCTTTACCTGTAGCATTGATACGGTATCCATACGTCCCCATTTTTGGATCAAATACTCTTGACGTACTTAGCCCGCCATCTTTACCTGCCACATACATACCGAATGCAGAAATTCCACCAGTTAGCCCAGTAGTCACTCTTTTCGCATTTCCTACTGCGTCCTTCAAAATCAGCACAGTCGGATTTGCAGATGAAACATCTCCCGGCTTCTCTTCTTCCCCATCTGCATACACGTTTTCCGTATCTCCTAAACGGGTATCTAACTGTGTTCGAAGCGGATGACTTTCGGTATACTCTCCCCATCGGGTTGCCGGGAAGTCAATATCCGTCAAACCGTCATTCATCATCCCCTCAATGTCCAGTAACCACAGTTCAAGCGTCAGCAAATCTGATTCAACCTGCGTCAATGCATTCATCTGCCTTGAATCAAACTCATTCAAATCTGTAACCGTATTATCCCGCTTTTTCTTCGCGTTAGTGACACCGTCTTGGACACCACTATCATCTAAATGAGGAAGTCCGACGATATCTGCGACTTGATCCATAATGCTATTTGTCTCATCTGTTAGATTACTCGTTACTTGCGAGTTTTCCGTTAATCCTTCCTCTACTTCGCCTTCTAAAAAACTTTGGCGAATAAAACCATTTGGATCTGGCTCTAAAGCATCGAGTGCAGCATCCATTTGAGTGAGCCTTGTCCCAAAATTACTTTTACATGTCGTGAAAAACTGTAAAAATGGTAAATGACAATCATTGTAAAATGCTCGAATGGCATTTCCACCTGTACCTTTTAAGGAATCTTCCATCGAAGCAAGTCCTTCGATTGCCGTTTGGATTGCTTTCATTTCCCCTTCTATACGATTAAGCATGTTTATATTTCGCTGTAAGCCGTCATGAAAAGGGCTGACATCTAGTATTTTCATGGAGCCACCCTCTGGGGTCCGTCAACTGTACATTGCATCACACTAGAAATTTCTTCATCCGTTGCTTTCATAAATTCAACGGAATTCGTAGTAGTTTGGATATTGGTAATTACCACCTCTTGATATTTCATCAACAACTGTTCTAGTTTAGTCGAAAGCTCTGTCAATTTAGTGACAACATCTAAGGTATTTCCTGTAATCGGCTGCTCCGCCTTTGGATTGAGCATTTCAGTCGCATTTGTTATTTCTGCTAATTGGGTTTCTACATCTGCATACACAATTTTCACTTCAGTTGACATAAAGATTTTCCCCCCACATTATTTAGATGCCTCTGCTCTTTCTCTAGCTTCTTCCGCTAGTAAATTGGCAATCGTTTGTTGGATTGACTCAATTTCTGCCATTAGTGAGGTGATTTTACTTGAGATTGCACTAAAAACAGCCGAAAATTGACTGCCGACAATTTCTAAATACGAAGCATGAATTCCCGATTCTCTGATGTCATCGAAGCTAGTTGCAAGCGTTCCATGCCATGTCGTTGGCCTTAGTTCTGGTTCCATACATTTAGGTTCATTTTCACTAAATTGACCTTGTTTTTCCGTAACTTTCCCTTGGCACTCAATCATTCTTCTCAGTTCTTCTTGTTTTTTGTGCAAAAGTGCATAATAATATCCTAGCAATTCTATTTACTCCTTTCCTAGGCCTTCTTTATGGATGTATCTGGTGTATTGACTAATCTCGGTATAAAAACGATAAATAAAACGGCGATACCAATTGCGATGATTGCTAGTAAAATCATTGTGCGGGTTATATTGTCCGCTGATTTTCCCTTATCTATCGGACTAGCCGAAAATTCCTTATCTCCTATCCCTTCGTTTAAAAAGAGTTTTAGTTCGGAAGATTTTGCTGCTACCGTACTAATTTCCCCTCGCTCAGCAGTTTGAAATAGAAATGATATATCACCTCTATTAGGAAGCTGCTTTCTTCCATCGAAGTAAATATTAAATTGCTTTTCAGGAATCGTGTTCTTCATCTCTGTTTTTTTTCCATCATGTAAGTAATCGGTGTTTTTCTTAAACTTTAACTTTTCATAAATAACCGGCTCCAAATCCTTGAACTGTTCCTCAGCGTATACAAATGGTACCGCAGACAACCAGATGATCAGTAGCAACAATGTAGTTCTAATTTTCATACGCTTCCTCTACTCGAACTGCTGGAGCATTCTTATACTTAAAATAAGAAATGGTTAGCATAACGATTGAAATCACACCTGTAATCACTACTCCCCATAGGAAACTAGTTTCCGGTTCATATTTAATAGACATATAAACAGTCGATAAAATATCTGGAATATGAATATCCGGCACGGCAAGTATTAGTAATGGGATAATATACAAACACATAAGCGCAACACTTACAATCCATCCTGCAGACTGTCCAAACTCAAGAGCAGTACGGATAATCGCAGCACCTGCAAGCAATAAAAGAATGGTGAAAATAGTCCATTCCACTGCACGCTGATCATTTAAAATATACATATTAATACTGTATAAACTAATAATTAGCCCAACAAGCAAGGATAGTATTGCGGTAAGTCCTAAACGTAACCCGATTGGACCTTCTTTCATTTGATACGTGAAATAACCAATTAATAGACTACTTATTAACATAATAATAAATAGAATGACAGGCGGTACTTTGTTTGCTTCATCGGATAGCTCCGCTTCCCCTTTTACATCTAATGGGTTTACAAAATGATTAAAAGCATAGCCATTTTCTTGACCATCTACATACGTATTAGCTAGGAATCCTTGGATATCTCCATCAAATTCAGACATGGCTTGCACATTCGTTTCCCATTTATTACTAAATTCACTGGAAGTATCTTTTATATTATCTGCTTTTCCGTATAAATCACTTGCATAATTAACTAAACTGCTTTGTTTTTGAGATAAAGACTGGATCATACTACTCAAGGAAATAAGTTGGTTACTTACATTTTGTTGACCTGCAGCTACTTGCCCTTCAGTTGTAGCTGGGACTGGTTCACTAGAGCCAATCATCATGGAAGGGTTTTGAATTTGTTGCAATAGCATATTCGCTTGCTCATCAATAGATTGTAAATCTGTAAGCAAAGAAACATGCTGCTGTTCAACTGTTTCTTTGTAACCAGACATGATTGCTGCAAATGTCGTACTCAAATCTGTCATCCCAAGTTCCGTCTCTGGAATACTGTCCGTTACAGTAGTCCAACCTGCCAACTCTTCCGCATTCAAATCGACTACATTTTTCAATAAAGCAGTTAAAATTTCATCTTGCAACATGGCATCTTTGTTTGCACTTTGTCCGCCTTCATCTAAAGTAAATTCAAATTGTTTGAGCGTTGCATAATAAGACAATAGAGAGCTAGTATCTGTACGAGTAGCACCTTTTGTAAATACCTCTTCTAATCTTGTACGTTGATCATCAGACAAGCGTTCATGCTTTAAAAGGGATTCTTCTTTTTGTTTTATTTCCGCTCCGATTCTTGCAGTGTCCACTGGATAAGTGCTTAATATTTGTTGAACGGATTCATATTCTCTATAAACAGATTGGTAATTTTCTAGTAAGCTACCATAGTCTGCTGAAGCTTTTACATAATCATTCGTTCCTTCTTGTTTCGCATTGTTCCAAACCATTTCTTTTTCGGAGATTACTGTGTTTACAGCAGTCAACTCTCCTTCAAGCAGTTCTAATTCGCTAGCGAAACCTGATTCCGGATCCGCTTCTACAACTTTTGCTTTTAGAGCGGACAGCGCAGATAAAATACCCGCTACTTTTGCACGCTCTTCTTCTAGTCCAGGCAGTCCAGTCGTTTCTTTAATAGAAGCTTTTTGTGCCATTTCTTCTTTAATCGTAGATAGCTGTTGCTGATCTGCTCCGATATTCACTACACCTAATACTGCTGTTCCGTTTTTACTCGTGGCAATACCTTTTTCCAAATTATCCAAAATAGTATTATTATATCGATCAATTGCTGTTCCTTGCACGACAAGTAAGTCGGATAATTGGCGATCTACTTCATTTTTTCGTAAATCGGATAAGGCATTCAGCTTTTCTTTGTTGGCATCTATTATGCCGTTCACTTTGTATATTTCATCATTTAATTTTTCGGTGCTATCTTCTAGCTGTTGGACAGATTCGTTGAACTTTTCAGCTTGTGCCATTGCAGCAGCATGAATCTTCGCTAAACTACTATCTTGCACTTGTTGTAAAATTTGTTTTTGTGTATCTTGAAATCCTTTATATTGCTGTACATACGAGATGAAATCAGTCATTTGCTGTCCGAATGATTCCGCATTTTCGATACGTGTATTATGTGCATTGTTTGCAGAACCAATCGTCGAAAGAAGGGATTCCATCTGATTTTTCTGTCTTTTCATCTCCGTAGCCAAGGTTTCCGATTCAGGTTTATAATAAGCCGACATAGCACTTAAAAAATCTGTTTCTTTTCCTAATATGTTCGTGAATTCTTTTTTAATATGATTCATTTCCTGGGCAATATAGCTCCAGTAAAGTGTAGAAACTTTGTCATTTACACGGTTCGTAGCTGTTTGAATTTCATTGAGTACACGTTCTTTACGTAATCCTGTTTTTTGTCGCTGTACTTGATAGGAAAATTCTGCTTTTTTGGGATCACGTTGATCGTATGACATGATATTTTCAGAAAAGTTAGATGGAATATACACAATCGCATCGAATTGGTTCGATTTCAAACCATTTTCTGCTGCCCCTCTCCCCATCACTTTCCATTCATATGGGGAATCCGCTGCCAGAATAGATACGACCTCTACTCCCATCTCAATGTTTTCCTCTTCCTTCGTGAGCCCCAAATCTTCATTCACGATGGCAATCACTCGCTTATTAGAAGTGTTCAAGTCTAGCATATTCACACCCATAAGTTGGAAGAAGATAATAGGAATCGCTAATATAATTAAAATCCCCGCACTCATTTTTAATAATTTCATATGCTTATTCGTTTTCATTGCATAATCTTCCTTTCCATCTTACATAAGGGGATTTGCACTTTTGTCGCATTCCCATTCAAAATATAATGTGCAAATCCTAGTGGTAGCTCCGCTTCTTTTCGCTCATACGCTACTGTATATAAGGTTTGTTCCGACTTTCTCATGTAAATAAGGGCTTGGCGAACAAGTTTTAGTTCGTTTGTAAAAGCATCATAACCTTTTGTCATTTCTGCGTTATTTCCAGAAACAATGACATTAAATCCTAAGTGAGAATAGTTTTTCACAAGCTTCGAGAGTCGATCTTGAATGCTACTGTCCGCGGCTTGTAAGAAGCGTGTATACCCATCAATGACAAAATAAGAAAGAACAATTTCTACTGGAACATTTCCTTGTTGTAGCTTTTCTACATATTCTTTTTCTGCTTCCACATAATATTGTTCCGCACGAGAGATCCATTCGATTAAACGCTCTTTCGTTTCTAAATACTCGACAGTTGAATAATCGGAAAACTCGGATAGCCCACGGTCAAATGAGTCAAAAATAGCAATAAATCCTGTTTTTTGTCCTAAAAGAGTAGAAAGCATCCATTTAAGCGTATTCGTTTTTCCTCGTTGTACTTGACCAACAAGTAGACAATGACGATTTTTCTTAAAGTCAATCGTGATAGGACCTACCGTTTCCTCATCCAATCCAATTGGAACAACTCCATTTTCCACTCTGTGATCCAAATAGTAGGCGAAGTTGATAGATGTTAACTCAAGCGGCAACATGGCAATCGGACTTGGAAGTTCCATATCAAGATATTTATCTTTTAATGACTGTACGTTCTTTTTAATAGACTCTAATACAGCAAAATCATCTGCTCCCTTAGCCGGAAGGAATACTTGTGTAAAAAACGCTTCTTCTTTTTTCAAAATGGCCCTTCCTGGGAATGGCTCTAAGTTGAAAGGGACACGCCCAATTACTGAAAAAGCTTCCGTAGCATCCAACAAATAGTGGACAACTTTTGTTTTTAAATTATTCATCAATGATTGTCTGACTGATTGGACCCTTGTTGCAGCTAGGAATAAATAAATGCCAAGTGATTGGCCATCTCTTCCAAATTGAATTAATTGGGTTTCCAATTCCTCTATTTCTTCACGGACGATATCATAGTTGTCTACTACTATATAAATAAGCGGTAATTTTTGGTCAGACAGTTTGTTATACATATGAATATTGCTAACTTCTCTTTGTTGGAATGAAGTCTTTCTTTTTGCGATTTCTTCTTTTATTCGTTTGATTAGTTTCTCACGTTTTAGTTCTTCATCTATCGTGAAATAATCGGCAGTTTGTGGAAGTTGCTTTAATGGCAGCAATGATCCATTACCATAATCCAAAATATAGAAGTTTGCTTCAGTCGGTGTTAGCTGCTCCGCTATTCCTAGTAGGACAGTAAGCAATGTATATGATTTTCCATAACCTGAAGAACCGAATACTCCTAGATTGCTATCTTTTGTCAAATCGTAGTTTACTTGCGTTTGACTTTGCTTTTCTGGTTCGTCCATCATGCCGATTGGAATCCCTTTTTGAAGTGATACATTGGCTACTTGTTTGTCCATTCGAAGTGCGAGAGGTGGTAACCAAGGACTTGCTAACTTACGAATGTTTAATGATTTGGTCGTTTCTGCAATTTTGGCAGTGACTGCTTCCATTTCCGTTAAACCGCTTGCGTTCTTTTTCACATTTGTCGCTATAGCAGAAAGAGGATAAAGACCGAGATCCGTAACAATTGCTACATCGTCTTCTCCTTCTAATACTTCTTCCATATAGGCCGCTCCACTCCATGCCGATTGGAATAACTCATACACTTCGTTGTTCCCGACTTGTAAGTACCCCCTGCCTGTTACGGTAATAGAAGCAGCATCACTATTTTTTAAGATTTCCTTACTGTCTGATGCATCCTGCACTTTCAACGCAACACGGAAGCGGGCGTTACTCCAGATTTGGTCATCGATAATGCCTCCAGGTTTTTGTGTCGCCAAAATAAGGTGAACACCAAGGCTTCTTCCGATACGCGCCGTACTTACTAGCTCCCTGATAAACTCAGGTTCCTCGCTTTTTAACTCCGCGAACTCATCTGAAATAAGAAATAGATGCGGTAACGGCTCTGCTGCCTTGCCGTCTTTATATAGCATTGTATAGTCATCAATATGTGTCACCACATGCTGATCAAATAGCCGCTGCCTTCTTTTTAATTCACTATTAATAGAAGCAAGTGCACGCATACTAAAATTTTTACTTCCTTCGATATTGGTAATCGTGCCTAAAAGGTGAGGGATATTCTTAAAAGGTTGTGCCATCCCCCCTCCTTTATAGTCAATAAGTAGAAAAGCCACTTCATGCGGATGAAAATGAACCGCAAGCGATAAAATATACGTCTGCAAAAATTCACTTTTACCGGATCCCGTAGTACCGGCAAGTAACCCGTGGGGACCATGTGCTTTTTCATGTAAATTCAACTGAACCAGTTCATCTTTTCCTTTGAAGCCAATTGGTACAGCTAATGATTTGGCTGATTCATTCACAGTCCAATTACGACTGATTGGAACATCTTCCACATCTTTGACACCGAACATTTCTAGAAAACTAACGGAATCTGGAATGGAATTTTTTATGCCAATTTGATGATTCAGTGTTCTTAACATGCGGGCAAAGCGTTCATTTGTCGTTTGATCGTAAGCATCTAACTGAAATGGGATATCCACCGCTTTACCAGCGTCGATTAGAATGTCTCCCTCTAGTTCGTTTACGTAGCGGACAAGTGTATAGACATTTTCTGTCATACGCTCTTGTGCAGACTCCGCAAAAATAACCGAAATACCAAGTTCCTTGGTGTTTTTGCTCTCTAAGTATTCTAAAATAACATGCTCTGCAAGTAAGGAATAATCAGAAATGACGAAAATGAGATGTGGTGCGAATTTCACTTTTCCTTTCATTTCATCCACATCACGCTCACGAATGAGTTCATATAAAGAAGAAAGTAACTGGTCCCGTGTTTCTTCGTTATGTATTAATCCTCTTGCATGCATATGTGGAAGCTTGAAATGCGGCAACCACTTCATCCATTCGATCTCTTTGTATTCTTCATGGTTAAAAATATATATGAATCTCGTATCATGATAACTATGTGAAAACGCAAGCTGACCGATCAGTTGATGCAATTCTCGTTTAATAATGGACTCTTTTCCGATAAGACCTAATATCCCTTCCGAAAGATTAGTAGTAATCGGAGCTGCTGGAATTTCTTTATAGACTGCTTCCATTCGCTGTGCTTGTTGTAGCAAATCATCTATTTCTCGATTCGCTAAATCACCAGATGAAAGTTTGACTTCATAACTAGCGGGAATTATACCTGTACCAAGTCGAAACTGTAAAAAGTCATGACTATCTAGTGTACGTTCCCAAATCCTTCCGGACAGTGCTTTGGTCATGTGTTTCATCTCTTCGAAAGGAGGGAAATGGTAGGCTAATATGCTCATTTGTCTTTCCGATAGTTCATACAATTCCTGACGGATATTTTCTAGATAAGCAGTATATACGCGAAGTCTTTTCTCTGCATTTAACTTTCGCTTTTTACGATCTTTGAAAAATTGAACGGTTGACATTGTTAGTACCGCTAAGAACATTGCCATCGAAATAATAATGAAGTTTCCTCTTGGTATGAAGTAAGCAACAAGCCCGAGAACAATGAGCATGACAAGTGGAAGTGCAATGATTAACAATAATCCACGACCATTATCGTCGCTTTCTTGTGCAGGGAATGATATGGACACTTTGTCTTCAGGCAAATCATATATCATTCGAGGTGTTCTTCTATAATCGGGATACATACGGAAAGTTTCTGATTTAGGCACTTCGATTTCAGAAAGAGTCGTTTCATATGGATTGTAAGTTATAATTTCTAGACGATCTCGTTCGATTAGTTTCATTTCCATAAAGGCCCATTGGATAATATCACCAATTTGAAGGATTCTATTTGTTTCACATCGTTTTCCATTTACATACAAAGGACAACCGAATCCTTTTTTAATAATCCATCCGGTCCTTATTTTGTTCAAGGAAAAATGTCCGGACTCCACATTTGGGAATTGAACGTTATTTCGCTTAAAAGTTGCAGTTTCTTCGGTAGAGAAAGTTACTTCCTGCTCATAGTCTATATAGTAGGTCTTCTCGGTAATAGGTGCCGAAGAAGTATATAAATGTAATAACTTATCTTCTTGTTCTATCACAAAGTCTTCTTTGTCTGATAGTTTGCCTATATAATCGCTACCATTATATACGGTAAAATGATTGTCTTCTTTTTTGACCGTTACATACCCATTTGTAAATGGATACGATTGAATCGTGATGTCATTCTCCATTTTCGGACCGATTGTAATAGATTGAAAATCGCTTTCTTCTAAACAAATCCATTGGTAATCTTCACCGTAAAACAGCCATAATTGCAGCAATGCCTACACCTTCTTTCTATCTGCTTAAGAATTTCACTTAACTATGAGCTTCCTCTTCTTCTTGCTCCATTAGTTTTTCATACTCTTCTACTTCATTATCTATCTCATCTAAGAGTGTTTGCATCTCTTCACCTGACAATTGTCGATCCGCTTTTACTTCTTCACGTCTTTTCAATAATCCATAGGTAATAAGCTCGCCGTCTTCCATTGATCTTGCCAGATCCACAGCATTTTCTGCTTCTCCCCGATTAATATAAATCCAATACATTAAATAATCAGCATCTGTCTGTAGCGTAATATTAGATAGAACATTCTTTTTCTGTTCCTCATCTAATCGTTCGTTGGAAACGGAAGCATAGGCAAGTTCGTATAGCACAACGTACGGCATCGATTTCACACTATATGGGCTTAAACGTGTGACCACTTCGCTATAATTTTGTCCCAAAAAGAATTCATGACTAAGGGTATACGCTTCATTTTTTGGCTTTTCGTGTACGAAATAAATAATAGTAAATATGATTGCAGGAATAATAAGCACTCCAAGCCCTATAGAAAGCCATTTCGTTATAGTCCACTTCTTTTTTGGCAGTTTTACATTCGCTTGTTCTTTTATTTCCAATTGCTCTAGTTGTTGACCGATAAAATCGAGTAAGGATTCGCTATCTGTCATAGACATTATTTTTTTCCCAATTTCTTTTAACTCCAGAATCTCCGAGTATTTTAAATACTCTTCAAAAGTAAAAGAGGCGTCCATGCTAGTCGCTACTACCGCTTTCGTCTCTAACCAAACCTGCTCCTCATTCGTCTCAAAGGGCGGCAAGCTTCCCATCACTCCGTAATACAAAAATAAAGATTCCATCCCTCTGCTATAGACAATATTTTCTGGGCAAACAATTAAATTTAAACGGGGGTAAGGATGAGCATAAACTTTTTCCACGAGTTGATGAACAAACATTAATCTCGATTTTTCCTCTTCCAAATGCATTTCACTAAAACGTCTAAAGGAAGTGGGGAATGTTGCTTGAATTATTAATTCATCATCCGTTATGGCGATGTCCTTCACTATTTTTGGACTTACTTCTTGTAGAAAGATAATTTCTTCTGTTCTTTTAAAGCCGACCCGTTCTTTTTGGAAGACGAATGTCGTTTTGTTTTCTTCTTCGTTTATTTCTGCACCGATCCGATTTTTTAAATATGTATGTGAATTTGTGGTCATCTTTTATACTCCTTCAAATAATTTCGATTCGATCACCTGTCGTAACTCCGCAATGCGCGAGCGTTAAATGACCGGGAAATAATTTCTCTTTGTTTACTACACGCACCCAATGACCTTCCCGTGGAGTTTTAGAAATTCCATTTGCTTGCCACGCTATACCAATCATTTTTTTCATCGTATAATAATCGGACAATCTCAGGTCTAGCACATCGCCTTCGTAATTAGACAAATCTACTGTAATTTCTATATACATAATTTCACCTCAAATGTTGGAAAAAGCGCCTTCCTTTGTGGAACGACGCTCTACTAATTGTTGCTTCAATAATTTAGAAGCCTTACCCGCGGATTTGACTTGCAATCTGTTGGTCTGCATCTTGTAACGCTTGACCAGCACGGCTTAATTGGATTCCTACTTCACTTAAAAGTTCACGCATTTCGTTAAAATGGGGTTTAAGTCTCTCATATTGCTCAGCAAAAGCGGTACTAGAAGAACCTTCCCACATCGATTGTAGTTCGCCAATCATGCCGTCTAAACGACCGATTTGAGAACCAACCTCCCCTGACTCATGGTTGTAGCGAGAAGCCATTGCATCTAGTTCTGCTGGTGTTACGCGAATAATTCCTGACATTCCATACATCTCCCTTATTTTGAAATTTTGTGTCATTTATAAAATAACTGTCTTGGCGAGCAGTTAAAGATATGTATACTACTCAATCATTAGCAACTCACCAGCACAGATACTTCCGCTGTTTTTCGTAAATCGTAAATAAATCTTCTCTAATCCAATGAATCTTTTCTCAACTTGATAGGTATGTAAACCCAAAATACACGATAATCAGAAATAAATAAAAGTTCATTAATTTAATATAGTAACCAAAATTAAATTGGATATATATGCAAAAATAAATTCCTAACTTTTCCTTAATATAATAAATAACACTACTAATGACGAACGTCAAAGTGACAATATTTACATAAAAAATTACTTAGTTCCATGCACACAAGGACTTTTGTCACATCATTTTAATAACGAAAACTATTTAGCACTTTTTTCATATCGATTTCCGAAATACACGACAAAAAAGCAAAAATGCATAATCATAAAATATATGTAGTACTTTTTAATCATTTTTTATCAGAATAGTCCAAAAACATCTCAGTGTAAAAATACTCAAACCTATGATTTCAATTATTAGAGAAGTGTTACAGAATTATTACTGGTGCCTGGCACCAGTAATAATTCTGTAACAATCCTTTTATTTCCTAATGCATGAAAAAAGCAAGGAGAAAAGTGAAATCCTTTTCTCCTTGCTTTTTATTCATAGTCGAAAAACCCTCGTCCACTTTTTCTTCCTAAATGGCCAGCTCGGACTTTTTTGCGCAATAATGGTGGAACTCGATATTTCGAGTCTCCGGTTTCTTCCAATAATGTTTCTGCAACGAACAACATCGTATCTAGTCCGATTAAATCTGCGAGTGCCAATGGTCCAATTGGATGATTAGCGCCTAGCATCATCCCTTTATCAATATCCTCCGCCGAAGCAATCCCTTCACCTAGCACAAAAATCGCTTCATTTATTAATGGAACCAATATTCGATTCACTACAAATAATGGCGCATCCACGATGGATATACTTTCTTTTCCAATCGACTCGACTAAACTAGTGACAACTTCATATGTTTCATCCGAAGTATCTGATCCACGGACAATTTCTACTAACTTCATCACAGGGACTGGATTAAAGAAATGCATGCCGATCACTTTTGTTGGGCGACCAGCTGCACTAGCTAGCTCGGTAATGCTTAGTCCAGATGTATTGGACGCAATAATTGCTTTTTCATTCAACAATGCACCTAGCTCGGCAAATACTTTTTTCTTTATATCCATATTTTCAATAATAGCCTCAATCACGACATCTGATTCTTTTAGTAATGGGAGCTCCGTTGTGAACGTAATCCGCTCAAACACTTTATTAATATCGCTTAAATCCTTGCCTTGCTTCTTGTACACTCGTTCTAAATTTGTATGCATTGATTTCTCTGCACGAACTAGCGCTTCCGAATTTACATCACATAATATAACCTTGTGACCGGCATCCGCCATCACTTGCGCAATTCCATTTCCCATCGTACCAGAACCTAAAACACCAATTTCCATCTTCCCAACCCCCTTATAACTTTACTTTCTAAAAAAATCTGGCAACTCCTGAGCAGTCATTTCAAACTTTGCAGGTCTCTTTTCCATGAACGAATTAATCCCTTCTTTTGCATCAGCTTGCGCTCCAGCCCAGTGCAAAAATTTGGATTCAATAAGATGAGACTCTAAGGGGCCTTTTGCTCCAAGCATGCCCCACAATAATTGGCGAGAAAATGCATTAGAAACAGCTGACGTATTATCCGCTATTTCCCGGGAAATTTCGACAGCTTTCGCATATGGATCCTCTACCTCATACTGCACTAATCTAGCGTCCAAAGCCTCTGCTGTTGTGAGCATTCTACCAGTTAACACCCACTCCAATGCTTTAGACACTCCGACTAATTTCGGTAAAAACCAGCCGCTACCTGCTTCAGGTCCTATTCCCCTTCGTCCAAATACAAAACCAATTTTCGCATCCTTTTTCACAATACGAATATCCATCGGTAAAGTCATTGTTATGCCAATACCGACTGCTGCTCCATTAATAGCTGCTATTACCGGCTTTTTCAATGAATGAACAACAAGACTAACCCTTCCTCCAGTATCTCGAAAATCATCCGCAGATTCCTCCGAGGCGAATACATCATCCCCGGTAGTCAAATCCATTCCTGCACAAAATGCACGACCACTTCCTGTTACGATAATCACTCGAACCTCATCGTTCGCATCCGCTTCTTTATAGGCTGCGATAAGTTCATCCATCATTTGGACGTTAAATGCATTCAGCACATCTGGGCGATGCAACGTAATCGTCATTACTCCCCGATCAATCGTCGTAAGCAATGTTTCAGGCATGAACTGCCACACCCTTTTTCGCTTCTTCATATTCTTTTGCAAGCCGATCAACGACAACAGCTGTACTTTCAACCGTTTTAATCGTCGTCACTCCATGTCCCGCTGACCATACATCACGCCATGCCTTCACATCGACCATATGCGATAAATCGACTGTATCACGTGGTTTTAAGCTTTCCGGATCAATATTATTTTTTAATAAGCTTGGAATTAAATAATTGGCATGTACTCCACTAAAAGAATCAGTATACAAAATATCCGCTATCGTTGAATCGACAAGCATTTCTTTATATTCAGGAAACGCATCACTTTCTTCGACTGGGATAAACTTGGTTCCCATGTATGCAAAATCCGCTCCCATAATTTGTGCTGCTAATACATCTTTCCCATTCGAAATACCCCCGGCTAACACAATATAGCCATCCCAAAATTCTCGAACAGCAGCTAAAAATGCAAATGGATTCAATACTCCTGCATGACCTCCTGCACCAGCGCAAACTAAAATAAGCCCATCAACACCTGCTGCAGTGGCTTTTTTCGCATGCTTTACAGTCGCTACATCGGAAAACACTAATCCACCATACCCATGGACAACCTCGGTGACCGCTCCTGGGTGTCCTAAAGAAGCAATTACCATTGGCGGCTCATATTTGCGGATTAATTCCAAATCAGTGTCATGCCGCTTATTCGTTTTATGCGCAATGAAATTCACTGCCCACGGTCCAGTCGGTAGCGCAGCCTTCAATTCCGCTAGCATCTCTTCGCATTTCTCAGCAGTCCGTGCATTGAGTAGTGGAATCGAACCAATGACTCCGTTCCTACAAGATGCTATAACTGATTCTGTACAGGATACTAAAAACATTGGTGCTACAATAACTGGAAGTTTTAAATTAGTGAACATGATCGTTTTTCCTCCTTATACGCGCTCTATTACTACTGCAATCCCTTGCCCACCGCCGATACATAAACTTGCAACTCCATATTTCAACCCTCTATTTTTCAATTCATATGCTAATGAGAGAAGAATCCTTGTTCCGCTAGCCCCAACAGGATGACCTAGAGCAATTGCACCACCATTAACATTTGTCTTGTCACGATCTAGTCCTAATTCTTTTTCAACGGACAAATATTGAGAAGCAAATGCTTCATTCACCTCAATCAAATCCATATCCTCTAATTGAAGCTCCGCTTTTTCCAATGCTTGCCTGATTGCTGGCACTGGACCAATCCCCATAATGGATGGATCTACTCCAGCGACACCCCATGAAACAATTTTAGCAATAGGTTCTAGTCCATTTTCATTTACCGCTTTTTCACTAGCGACAATGACTGAAGCTGCTCCATCATTTATTCCGCTTGCGTTACCAGGCGTCACCGTACCATCTTTTTTAAAGGAAGGTCTTAACGTTGCCAATTTTTCTGCTGTGACTTCTGCTTTTATATGTTCATCTTCCGAAACTAATACCGTTCCTTTTCGAGTGGGAACTTCTACTGCGACAATTTCTTTGGCAAAAACACCGTTCTCACGTGCTGCTCCTGCTCGCTTTTGGCTAAGCAATGCGAATGCATCTTGCTCCTCGCGCGTTATTTCATATTGCTCTGCTAGTTTTTCTGCCGTCATTCCCATTCCACTACCGACATATTCATCATTAAGTGTGGAAAGCACCATATCTTCATAAACAACAGAGCCCAATTTCGAAGCACTAAATCGTGCATTGAAATTGGAATAAGGAGCCATCGACATATTTTCTGCCCCACCAGCTAAAACGATTTCTGCTTCGTTCAATAAAATCAGTTGCGCTGCAGAAACAATCGACTGTGACCCAGAACCACATAAACGGTTCACATTATAAGCAGGAACTTCCACAGGTACACCAGCTTTCAAACCAATATGCCGTGATAAAAACGAAGCATTTGTACTCGAGTGAATGACATTTCCATAAATAACATGATCAACTTGAGTAGCATCCACTTTCGAACGCTTCAATGCCTCTATCGCCGTTGCGGCACCTAAATCATCTGCTTTCACTTGTGCAAAAGAACCTCCAAAACTAGTAAAGGCCGTTCTAGCACCATCTACAATATAAACTGAACTCATTTCTTTTCCCCCTTATTCTTTTCGAAGAGCCGTTTTCAGTACTTTCCCGCTCGCATTTCTAGGAAGAGTATCGATGAATACGACTTCATCGGGTAATTTATATTTCGCCAATTGTTTCGAACAAAAAGAAATAATTTCTTCTTCTGTAAGCGTACGCCCTTCCTTTAACACAATAAAAGCTTTTGGAACTTCTCCGTAAATGGTATGTGGAATTCCAACAACCGCTGCTTCCAAAAGTTCCGGAATTTGGTATAGGACTTCCTCTACTTCTACTGGATACACATTTTCACCGGCACGGATAATCATATCTTTTTTGCGATCCACGATATAAAGTAGCCCATCTTCATCAAATCTACCTAGATCACCTGTATATAGCCAGCCGTTTTGAATTGTTCTTCTTGTTGCTTCCTCATTTTTCAAATAGCCTTTCATCACTTGCGGACCTTTTGTGACGATTTCTCCTACTTGACCAACTGGTAAAGCTTCCCCAAATTCATCAACTACCTGTACCTCGGTTTGTGGGAGCGGTTCCCCTACAGACCCGACTTTTTCTAATGCATGATGGTCTTTTAGTGTCGTAGCTGCTGGTGAGTTTTCTGTTTGTCCATATAAGTTTTGAACTTTTACATTCGGATATAATGCTTTGACTTTTCGAACTAATTCATATGGCATTGGAGCAGCTCCGTAAGTAAATAGGCGAAGATTCGGTAAGTGTAAGTTTTCCATTTTTGACGTGTTCAATAAAATACTGTACATGGCTGGCACACCAAAAAATATGGTAATATCCTTTTGTTCCATCGTATTTAAGGCTCGTTCAGGAGAAAACCCTTCTTCGATAACAATCGTTCCGCCAGCATAAATGACGGGGATACTAAAAACATGACTCGCTGCACAATGAAACAAAGGAGCGACTATTTGCATCCGATCTTTGGAATTAAGCTCCATCGCTTCTCCCCATATTTGCGCAGCCGCCTTCACATTATTCGCTGTCAACAAAACACCCTTAGGTTTGCCAGTTGTACCAGAAGTATAAAAAACAACGCTCGTCCGTTCCCCGTTCTCATTTACTTCTTCGAAAGTAATAGACGCATCCTCTAATATCCCGATTAAACCTTCGTTTTCCCCTACAACAATCTTATCTTGAAATTTTGCAAATGATTCTGGGATTTCATTCAAAACTGGCTCCATATCTTTTCCATAAATGATCGCCTTCGCTTCTGAATGCATAAAGATATAATCCACTTCGGGAGCCGCAAGCTTTGTATTTACAGGCATCACGCTGAAACCGCCAAGCTGACATGCATAATAACAAACTAAAAAATAATCCGAGTTATTCAAGTACACCGCAATAATATCCTCTTGTTCATAGCCTTTTGCTTGAAAGTAACCAGCTAATCTTTTTGCCTGTTCATAAAGCTCTGAATAGGTTGTATTTCTTCCATTAAATTGAGAAATCAGATGGTTAGGTTGCTCTTTTGCGTGCAATGCCAATTTTTCCGTAACGAACATATATCAGATCCCCTTTTGTTTTAAATGATGTTATTTATTTCACAACTTTTAATAAATATTCTGCATATAGCACTTGTAATTCCTCAATCGACTTGACTCCATCAGGACTATACCACTGCTGAATCCAGTTCATGGAACCAAGTAAAATCATTCGTGCAATTTTGGGTTCTTTTATAGTGAAATCTCCTTCTGCTATCCCTTTTTGAATTACTTGGTCAAACCAAGATGCATATTCATCTCGCTTACGTAAGATAGGATGAAGATAATCTTTGGAAAAGGTTTGGTCTGGTTTAATAATCATATTAAACGTTTCTTTTTCTTCAATCATGTAACGGATATGATTGGCAATCATCTTGCGTAGTTTCTGTTCATTCGATATATTTTCAATAAAATAGTCTTGTAACTCACTAATTGCTTGCCCTAACACCATTTCGTGGCATTGGAATAGGAGATCCTCTTTATTTTTAAAATAATAATAGAGAGAGCCTTTCGTCATGAGAAGCTCTGCAGCAATTTCCTCCATCGTTGCACCTTGATATCCTTTTTGGTTCACGATTTTGACTGCTGATAATATAATTTCTTGCTTTTTCTTTTGCAGTTTTTTCTCTGAGAGCTTCATGATAATACCTCCTTTCATTTATAAATCCAGCTTTTTCGCAATAATTGTTTTCATAATTTCCGTAGATCCGGCATAAACGCTTGCTACTGGAATATCACGATATCTTCTTGCAATCTCGTATTCTTCCATATATCCATAACCTCCGTGTAGCTGCAGACATTCCGCCGCCACTCGTTTAGCCATTTCACTAATCCACCACTTTGCCATTGATACTTCTTTTACAATGTCTTCGCTTGCAATATGGCGAGCCGTTAAATGATTGATATACGTTCGACCGATATCTATTTCGGTCGCCATTTCTGCTATTTTGAATTGCGTATTTTGAAATTTACTAATTGATTGACCGAATGCTTTCCGATTTTTTACATAGTCAATTGTTATTCGAAGCATTTCTTCCGCTTCAATTTGGCATTGAATCGCGACGACTAGACGCTCCTGCTGTAAATTTTGCATAAGATAATAAAACCCTTTGCCTTCTTCCCCAAGCAAGTTTGCAACAGGCACTTTCACATCTTCGAATATCAATTCTCCAGTATCGCCACTATGCATACCGATTTTGTTCAATTTCTTCCCATATGAAAAGCCTTCCATCCCTTTTTCCACAACTAGTAAGCTGATACCTCGGTGAGCTGGTTCGGCATTGGGATCCGTTTTACAAACGACAACGACGATATCCGCTATTCGACCATTTGTGATGAATGTCTTCTCTCCATTTAAAATATAAAAGTTTCCATCTTTTCGAGCAGTCGTTTTCACTCCAGCTAAGTCGGATCCAGCACCAGGCTCCGTCATTCCAATCGCAGTTATCAAATCCCCGCTCACACAACCAGGAAGCCATTTTTGCTTTTGTTCTTCTGTTCCAAGACTCGATATGTAAGGGCTTACAATATCAGAGTGCAAACAAATACCACTGGATACCCCTTGTCCAACTCGTTCCAATTCCTCATTCAAAATCATCGAATAGGAAAAATCTAACCCAAGGCCACCATAGGCTTCATCCACCCAAKGACATAAAAAACCATTCGCACCCATCTTTAACCAAAAATCTTTTGGAATTTCTCGATTTGCTTCCCACTCATCAAAAAAAGGATACGCTTCTTTATCTAACATCTTCCGTAAAGACTTCCGAAATAGTTCATGCTCATCCGTTATAAATGATGCTTTCAATCATCCTACCTCCATTATTACTATTTTCTGAAAATTCTTTATTTAATTCCATCATACTATTCTATTTCTAAATGTAAATACTTTTTTGAACAAAGTTCAAATTTTGAATGAAAACATTTACTTTGTACTATACGCTTTTAAGTTTGAAAATATGTTACAGGAGTGTTACTGGTGCCTGGCACCAGTAACACTATCAGGAGATTCATCTAAATAACCACTTGTGCCTCTTAGACTTTGCTCTGTTTTTGTAACATCCTGGACATTCTCCTTGAAAGATTCTTTTATCGACTCTTTTTCCGCTTTATACTTTTCCTTTGATACTTCTGCATCCTCTAAACTTTTTTCCATTTTGCTCAAATAGCGGGCTGCGTGTTCTCTTCCTCCCAATCCAAATGCTAAGCCAAATGCCAATGCTAGTCCACCTAGAATAAGGATAAAGGCTGAGTTAATAATGGAAGCAGCTATCCCTAATTGGTCTAAAGCCATGAAGAATGCGAATGCTAAAATCGCATATTTCGCCACATATCGCAAGAAATGTGGTGTTCCTGAAGAATGCTTCATCAAACTCCCAACCAATTTTTCTACCAAATTCGCTAACCAAAATCCAACCGCTAAAATAACAATTGCGGCAAACACGGACGGTAAATAAGCAAAAATTCCAGTTGCCAATGCCACCATAAATTCTAGCTCTAACAATTGTAAAGCTTCTACAACAAACAATAAAATAATCACAAATTGCACAATCGTACCTAACAAAGTAGAAAAGGTTGGTGCCGTTCCATTACCTGATTTGAATCCCATCTTGCCAAACAATGAATTCACACCGAGTTTTTCAAGAAGGGAAACAACGACCTCTCTCACCCATTTCGCGGCAACTATCCCAACCAACACTAACACGATTGCAACAATAATCTTCGGTAACATTGCCAGCACATTGTTCAACATAGCAATGGCAGGTGAAGAAATCCCTTCTAAATCTAAAATCTCTAACGTGGTAATAGATACTGGAATCATGATTAAAACAAAAGCGACAATCCCAACAACTTTCGATACACTTGTCCCTTCTATGAAGGAAGAAATCTTCAACTTATCTGCTAATCGGTCAGCACCAGCGGAATGCAAAAACTTTTCTAATAAATTACGAACCAGTTTTGCAACAAACCAACCAATGACAAAAACAATAGCCGCAGATACTAGTTTAGGAATAAAGTTAAAGAAACTAGCTAGCATTCCCTCGAATGGTCCACTTAATCCATCAATACCTAATGCGTTTAATAGTGCGGGGATAAATAATAAAAAGATTAAATAGTAGGCTACATTTGCTACTGTATCCGTCCACTTTACTTGATCTATTTGTTCCGGATCAAGGCCCGTTTTTCCAACGTATTTATTCAGTTGAAGCTTCGAACCTGCCATTTGAATTACTTTTTTGATGACAGTTGCTAAAATCCAAGCAAATAATAATATCAAAGCCGCTTTCAAAATATTTAAGAAAGCCCCTGTTAATCCTGAATACATGGAGACAAACGGAGTAGCCATTGTATTCAAATTCAATATGTTAAAGAATAAAACAAATGCAAAAATGAGTACGATAGCAAAAACTACTTTGCTAATGATTTTCTCGACTGTCCATTTAGACTTTGTATTTCCTAAACGTTCATTCACATGAAATTTCCTTAATAGCTTATATGTCATGTTTTCCAATAGCTTGGCAATAAAAAAGCCTATTAATAAAACCACTAAACCTATTAATATTTCTGGTAGAAAAGAGAGCGTATCTCTCCAATAATACTGGTCTAACATATTATCATCCTCCTTATAGTCTGTTCTTCTATCAATCTTTCATAATACTCTGATACCCAAGTGTCCATCTACTCAAACTAAATGGATAACACCAATAAAAAAACGACTTCTCTTTAAGAGAAATCGTTTTTATCTTCTATATTAATATTTTTATCAGATCGACTAGCTCAAACTATCCACCGCTTGTTTAACACTGCCAAATGTGTCAAACGAGCTAAAATCAATACCTACTCGGACAATCTCAATCGAAAGATTTGGTCGAATTCCAGAAAACATCACATGAATGCCAAGTAATTGAAGAACACTATGAAGTATAAATATCTGCTCCGCAACTTCAGAATCAATAGTCAAAATACCACTAAAATCAATAATCAAATGCTCCACCGAACGACTTGGAATCGAAGGCACTAAGTTATTTATAATATACTGAAAACGAGAGGAATCGATGCTGCCGATTAAAGGCAATACAGCAACCCCTGTTTGGATAGGTACGATAGGTGCCGATAATTCATTTATTTCTCGTTGACGTTCTTCCATTAATGAATCTCGGTAAGCTTCATATGCGTAAATCGTCTTGATTATACTTACATCCATTAAATAACTAATTCGATTGTTTATTTTCACTATATTTTCAATCGATAATCCATGGTCTATCGAAATCTGCGTAATGTTTTCCAAATACATTAAACGATTTTTTGCAAATGGTTTTATTATCGTTGAAAATTGGGTAAATAGAGCCGCTTGTTGCTCACCGACTTGTTTACTCCATTTTATTAATTCGGCTTCGGCAGCTTCCTCCGTTTCCCTAAAAGATTCCGCTATAAGCACTAAAAACTCTATATTCTGTTGAATCGATTGTTCTAACATTTCTTCTGTAACTGGAATTTCGACATTTATTAGTGCTTTTTCTGTCATATCTCTTATAATTTTTTCGGCATTATCTACTAAATATTCTCCTACTTTCAATACCTCTTCCATACAATCTCTCCGTCTCTATATTAATGCGATTGCCGACTCTAAATCCTTCTTAGTAATCTTCCAATGTGAAGCATTCCAAATAGCTTGTCCATTCGCAATTAAAAAAGCTTGTGGTGATTCATGACGTATACCTAAATCATTTTCTATCTCATTAGAAACCGCACGATTTTCAATCACTTTTACTAAATAACTGTCCACAGGCGAGTTAAATAAGTTAAACTCTCCATAAGCATGCGCGCTAACTGGACAAGTTGTACTATGCTTAAACACGACAACCGCCTTCTCTTTCGACTGTTCTAAAATACTCTTCCAATGATCTACCGAATTGATTTCTTTATATAATGCCATTTAAACCACCCTCCTTATATTTTTCCTAGATGCTCTTTAGAACATTATACTAAAATTCACTCACCAAACCTCTTAAACTTTCAAAAAAGTTGATGTACATATTTGCTTCACTTCCCACTCCAACCTAGCTTAGATGATGATAATTTCCATTTTTGTTTACTAAGCATCCTTTTAGGCTATTGATAATATGTAGAACAATTCATCTAGAGAGGGGAATATACATGAGAACAAAAAAAAATAGCATACTTGCAACAATACTACTATCCTCAACGATGCTTCTTGTTGCTTGTGGTAACAATGATGAACCAGAGGAAAACGGACCTAATGGAACAGCATTTGAGAAGGAACAAACGGAGACAGTCGATGAATCCCTGACACCAGAAAGCCCAGAAAAAGAATTTGGCTTCCGCTTTTTAAATTTACACATAAGTACACCAGACAATGAAGATGCGATAATAGCAGAATACTATGGAGACTCATCAAAAGCGGAAGCAGTTTATAAAAATATGCATGCTGCTGCAGACATACAAGGAGATGCCGCATATACATTATTAGAGCAAGTTTTTACAGATCTACAGTTAACGCAAGACATGAGTAAAGAAGAAGTAATCCAGCGGGTAACTTTGGCATTTGATGCAACTGATTATACAAACTTTGACCTTGAAATTGAATTCGAAGATGGGGAAACTAAAACTTACGCTGCTAGTAAAGAATAAACAAAAACTTGCAGATGATGAAAGAAAACTTTTACCCCCAACACGACCAAAAAACCAAGTCGGAATCTTCACCGACTTGGTTTTTCTTTCACTAATTTCAATCTTCTAATTTAGCACATAAAACCCCAAATACTGTCCCTAAAATAGCACCCGCTATTACTTCTACCGGCTGATGTCCTAGCAATTCTTTTAGTTCTTCTTCTCTTTGTACATACTCAAAACTCGGGAAATTTCCAGACAATGTGGCAATATTGTCTTCCAAATCATTCACTAGTTGTGCGATTTCTCCAGTATGCCTTCTAATTCCTTGTGCATCATACATAACGATAGCGCCGAACACAACTGCCAGTGCTGTTTCCGTATGACGAGTTCCTTTATTAGCAGCTACGTATGAGGCAAGTGCAGCAACTCCCGCCGAATGCGAGCTCGGCATTCCACCTGTTGTAAAGGCTTGTTTAAGATCCCATTTTCCTGTTAACCTTTTATGCGTAAATACCTTTAATCCTTGCGCTAACCCAATTGCCGATAAAGCAGTAATAATTCCACGATTCATCTTTGTCATTTAAATCCTCCAACTTGAATATATCCTCTTTTTACATTACCCATTTTTATAAAATTTAATCGTAAAAACATAATTCACCTTGTAATTACGTATAATCAAACATTATTTTCCACATAATAATATAAAACGAATAAGAAATATCTATAATAAATGGAAAGGAATTTAAGACCCTTGCCTGAAAACATTCAACTCCCTTCACAAAGAAAACCACTCATCCTTGCTTTTTCTATCTTATCATTAGCAATCTTTGATACCATTTCCACCGACTTTGGCATTCGACAAGGTCATATTACCGAAGCAAATCCATTAATGCGCTTCATATACGAAAACAATATTCCATTTTTTTATTCGATAAAAATTATCCTTCCACTTCTTTTTATATACATCATCACCAAACTTCAACCCAAAAAATACATTCAATTTCTTATCATTATGGCACTAATACTCTACACATTTGTCCTATTCCAACATCTATATTGGATCACATTAATATTCATCACAAGCATCTAGATTGTTACAGTA
>NZ_JBFTLO010000038.1:0-34714 GCF_056396485.1 Psychrobacillus sp. 05T411
ACTGCTGTTTTGTAATTTTCAAGTACGTCTTGAACTTTGAAAAAACCCTTCGTCATTAATTTCATCTCCTTTACTAATTTAGAATTCTAAGAATGTTACTATAGATTAATTCTATACCCATACATTTTTTCCTTCTTAAACTAACCTGCTTCGTTAGTTTAAGTGAAATATTTCACAATCTCTGCATTTACAATAGCATAAGTATACAATAAACCTTGTAACTTAAAAGGAAAGATGATAGGTATTCCATTTAACGGTTAAACGTCAATATATCAATCAGTATTAAAAAGAAGTTCAAAATGGAAGCATATACCGACTATTATATCCCTATTATTCGAATTACATCTTACTAAACAGGTTTCAATAAAAATATAACAAATAAATTAGTAAATTTATTCATTCCTTTTGGGGATTATAAATAAAAGGGGTGAAAACAATGAAGAATTTTTTTTATGTTTATTAATAATGGCTTTCACTAGTCAAACGGCAATAGCATATGCGGCTCAGAGAGTTGTGACATCACACATTATATCGGATGTGTGGTATGAAAACATTTTTTTAATTGCTGATAAGGCGGACAGTATGGCAACTAAAAACTTTACTGTTCAAGTTGGCGGTGGAGTGGACAGTGTTGGTGGCGAATTATTATACAACTTTCCGAATTGGTATAATTCTAAGTTTGCCCCTAAATTATTTTATGAAGATATTGATGGCGATGGACTAAAAGATGTTATAGTCGCATTGATTTCTGGTGCAGGTTCTGGAATTTCAACAAAAGAAATACATGTGCTAAATCAAGTACATGACCCAAATAGAAGATACAAAGAAGCGCCAGTTGAATCCATTGATGATGCAGTAAAAAGACTCGTAAAAATGGAGCGTAAAGGAAATGATATTACTGTTTTAATTGATAAAAAGAAGTACTCAGTGAACTTTTTAAAATTTGGGTATCAATCTTCTGATGCCGCCCCTAGTATAGGCTCAATGGAGGATTATAAGCCTGAAAATGGTGTTCTTTATGGTTACACAACTGTATTTGTATCTATTCCTGAAGCAGATATAGGGAGCTTAAAAGTTAAGTATGGTTGGGATGGAAAAATGTATAAAGCTGAGTCAGTTACTTTTAAGGAGTTTAATCCCAATGTTCGTTAATGTATTACGATACTAATAAGCAAAAAAAGCAGACGGATACCAATCCGCTGCTTTTTTTACTGTTTTCTTTGTTTGATATAAACATATAAAAACCCACCAGCACTTAATAACCTTAATGAGGAACTAATATACATCGCCACGTCCATACCAAAAAGATCTAATAACCAAATACCAACTTGTGGAGCAATAAATGCCATAAATGCCAATAAAACATTGTATGTTGTAATACAATACGTGCGAGATTGCTCTGGAGATTTCTCTAACAATAAATTAAATAATATCAACACAGTGCCAGATAAAAAGAAACCTGAAGTCGTTTGAATAAGTGTTAAATAATATAAATTTGTAGATAACACTACTAAAAAAGGCGTTGTTGCCATTCCAACTGCTGCCCATATAAAAACGCGTAAATTCGAATACTTTTCTGCCCACTTTTTCCAAAGTGGAAATGTTAAAAATTGCATAAGCATACTACCAACGGAGAACATACTTATCCAAAAAATCGTTGCTCCCGCTACCCGAACATTGTAAATATTGAACAAACCCCATGCCGATTGCCAAGCAAAGTTAAAAAACAGTGCAGCTATTAAAAACCAAACATAATTGGCATTTTGAAAAATACTCCAATCCATTGACTTCTTCTTTACTTGACCACTATCTAATTGCACGATATCCTCTTCATGTTTTAATAAGAAAAATACTTCTAATAACCCAAAGCCAAATGCAATTGCAAACAGAATTTGATAGGCAACTATACTTTCAGAAGCATCTCTCATTAAAATCCCGACAAGTAATGTGGATACTAACCCAACCATCGTCAGTAAACGATTGCGGTCACTAAAAAACTGTCCTCTTCTCGATTCCTCAATCATTCCACTAATGAGTGTTTGCCAGCCAACATTTGCTACCGTATTAGGTATACTAATGAAGGCAATAATCGCCAAAAACACCCAAGCCTGAAGAGAAGAGGAAGGTAAATATACAACAAGTACAATAAGCAAAAACATTAACCTAGCTAGAAGCACGGACATAGCCACTAACTTCTTTTGGGCATTGGCTCGATTTAATAATATCGCTGCTGGTATGGTCATTAACAACGCGATTAGTGGAGGCAATGAACTAATTAAGCCAACTTGATAATTAGTAGCTCCTAATATGGTAATTGCGAATATCGGGAAAAAATTATTGGAAAAGTTAAGTGCTATCGTCGAAGCCATCCCATGATAAATACTAATCTTCTCATTATACGTTCTCATAAATTCCGCCCATTCCATAAATAATGTAGGATATGCTAGAATTATATACTCGTATGAAAAGAAAACAAGTACTTCGGGACACAAAATTTATCCGGTTTGACTAAATCTTTTTTTCGCGTACACATAGGTCACGGCAAGTGCTGACACTAACACGGCACCTTTAATAATATCGAATGCGTAATATGGTAAATTCAAGATTGTTAAACCGTTTAGCAAAATACCAATCACAGCTGCTCCAAAAAAAGTTCCGATCGCATTTGGCTTCCCTGCTCCTAGAACGGAATACCCTACAAAAACAGCCGCTACTGCTTCCATTAGCATAGGTGCACCGGCGTCAATTTGTCCTGAACCAACACGTGCAGTAAACAATATGCCTGCCATAGAAGCAAATACACCTGAAATAATATATGCCGCAAATTTTACTTTACGCGTATTCACACCAGATAATGTCGCAGCTTCCGCATTTCCACCTGTCATATATAAAACTCGTCCCCAACGAGTATGATGGAGCACTACGTAAGCGATGAAAACCATTCCTAGCATAATCCATACCGGAACCGGTAATCCAAGCATTCTTCCTTGACCAATCCAGAGAAATGCCTCCGACAGCTGACCCGGCGCAGTACCTCCAGCAGTAAGTGGCATATTATTGTAAATAGAATAACCTTCCGTGTATGTTCGATGAAAACCTGCAACTATATACATCATACTTAATGTCGCAAGTAAATCTGGAATCCCTAATACTACAATTAGAAAACTATTAAGGGCACCTACTAATACTCCTACTAAAATCGGTAAAATAATAACCAGCCAAAGGGGCATTTCATACCATACCATTAAAGAAGCAGTTACGACCGTTGACAATGACATCGTCGATCCAACTGATAGATCAAACCCGCCTACCACTAATGTAAAGGTGACCCCTAACGCTAGTAAGGTAACAATAGAGATAGAACGCAAAATATCCGTAAAGTTCGCATAAGTTAAAAACGCTTCACTAATGGAACTAAAATACAAAATGATGATAATTAATAAGGCAATAGCTCCATATTTAAATAGAAATTGAATTCCATTTTCTTTTACTTTATTCTTCTTTCCCACCGCTTGCATACAACAAAATCCTTTCCTGGGTCGCATCTCCCCGTGAAAATTCCTTCACGATTTGACCGTTATACATGACTAAAATACGATCAGAAATACCAATTGCTTCTTGGATTTCGCTTGAAAAGTAAAGACAGCCTCTTCCACTCTCCGCAAGTTCTCGAATAAGCTTAAAAATATCTGCTTTTGCTCCAATATCGACACCTTTTGTCGGTTCATCAAACAAGTAAAGAATCGACTCTCGCGAAGTCCATTTACCGATTACTACTTTTTGTTGGTTTCCTCCACTTAAATGAATGAGTGGTGTTTCCGTATTATCTGTTTTAATCTGTAATCGTTTAATAATGTCTGTTGCAAAACCTTTTTCAGCGCTTTTATTCATAAATAATAGATTAGAAAACTTTCGTAAGTTCGGAAACGATGCATTCGTTTGCAACGATTCATGTACGAATAGCCCTTCTTTTCTACGTTCTTCTGGAATAAGAGCCATCCCTGCACTAATAGCATCTCTCGGATGTGACACTCTTACTTCCTTGCCTGAAAGCTTCACACTTCCGTTTGTTAGTGATTCTAAGCCAAATAATGCTTTCGCTAACTCCGTTTTTCCTGCCCCTACTAGCCCAACAATACCGACAATTTCACCTTTTGAAACGGTAAATGAAAGATTCTTTAACTTATGACCGTCAGACAGTTCTTCTACATCCAATAACGTTTCTCCTAAAGCGTACTTTCTAATATGCTGCTCTTGCTGAAAAGAAGTACCAAGCATTGCTTCGATAATATCCTCTGCAGTTGCATCCTCGGTTTGAAAAACATCCACTAACGTCCCATCACGCATGACCGTAATTCTATCGCTAATCTCGAACACTTCGGGAAGTCGATGTGAAATAAATATACAACCGACTCCTTGTGCTTTCAGTTGATGAATGACAGAAAATAGTTTAGCTGATTCATGAAGGGATAAAGGAGCTGTTGGTTCATCGAAAATAATTATTTTAGCCGAGCTAACAAGTGCCCTTGCAATTAATACTAATTGTTTTTCCGCTAATGTAAGCTTATGAGCAGGTTGTTGGACGGAGATATTCTCCGCTTGCAATTGTTGCAGTGCACTGCTCGCCTCTTTGTATAGTTTCGAAGTGGATATAAACAAGTTATTATGAGTCGCAATCGTATCAAGCATAATATTTTCTGCAACTGATAATTCGGGTACAATCGCTGTGTCTACCTCTTGGTAAACGCAGTAAATTCCCTGTTCTTTTGCCGCTTTTGGGGAACGTAGATGAACGCTCTTACCATCTAATAAAATTTCCCCTTCATCTTGCTCATATACACCCGATAATATTTTCATCAGCGTACTTTTGCCAGCACCATTCACGCCTAACAATGCATGTATTTCCCCTTTTTCTAGGTGAAATTTAGCATCTTCTAGTGCTGTCACATTTCCAAATGACTTACGTATCGAATTCATCGAAAGAAAAGGATTCGCCACAAACATGCTCCTTTCTTAAAAAGAAGCTGCCCTTTTTAGGACAGCTGCTGATAGTTGAGTTTATTGGTTTTCCAACTCTTTTAATGCATCTGTATACCCTTGTTCACTTGCGCCCCAGCCTTCGATAAACTCGTGTAAACCATTTGTCGTCACTGTTTCCTCTGGAAGTTTAGATGCATCGACAAACACTGGATCTAGTACAACCTTAGCTTCTGGATTTTCACCATTAATCTTTTGGTATAGGTAACGCACTTGAATACGACCAATATCCATTGGATCCACTGCAGCAGAAGCAACCCAAGGACTATTTTCTTTTTGAATCATTTGTAGATCTTCATCGCTCATGTCAATGCTGTACACTTTAATATCTGTTCTACCTGCCTGTTCAATCGCACGAACGGCGCCTTTTGCAAACTCATCCCATGCTGCCCAAACAGCAGTAATATCCCCTTCGTTCGGATACTGTTTTAAAATGGCTTCCATTTGAGCTTGTGTATCTAACGCTGTATTTTGTGTTGCTGCTCCGAATGTTGCAATTTCCTTAAGTCCTGGGTTTTCTGATAAAAACTGCTCGTAAGCAACTTGTCTTCTTTCCATCGGTGCAAAACCTGCAACCCAAATTTTCACGATATTCGCTTCACCATTTGCATCTTCTAATAATTTCTCTAATGTCATCTCAGCCATTTTTTGATCGCCTTGCTCTAAAACAGTAATTCCTTCTACGTCCACACCAGCGTCAAATGCTACGACTGGAATCCCTTTATCAACAGCATTTTGAACTCCTTGATTCAATGCTTCTTTTGTTCCGTGGTCTATTAAAATTCCGTCCATTCCTTGATTTACCGCTGCATCTAAATTCGATGCCATTTTAGCTAAGTCACCTTCCGAGTTAAATACGGTAACAGTTCCACCGAAGTTCTCTACCTGCTCTTTTACCCCTTCAATATATTGAGCTGAAAAAGTACCAAGGTTTTGTTGTAAAATAAGGGCAATTTTCTTGCCAGCCAACGGATTTTCAGATGCTTTCTCCGAGCTAGGCGCTGGTGTTTCTTCTTTTGCATTGCTTTTCGGCTGACATCCCGCTAATACAATGCTAACTATTAGTAATACAGATATTAACCAACCTATTTTTGTTTTCATCATTCTTCTCCTTTGTTTGTACCAATTAATGCAACAATGTTTTCGCTGTATTTTGGATAAATAATTCCTTTTTCCGTAATAATTGCCGTGATTAAATGCGCTGGTGTTACATCGAAAGCAGGATTAAACACTTTCGTATTATCCGGGGCTATTTGTTTACCAGCAATATGCGTAATTTCTTCGGATGGGCGTTCTTCTATACGTATGGAATCACCATTTTCAATGGATAAGTMAAATGTCGAAGAAGGTGCCGCCACATAAAATGGAATTTTATATGCGGCTGCCAATAAAGCCAAATTAAGTGTTCCAATTTTATTGGCCGTGTCACCATTTGCAGCCACACGATCTGCCCCAACAATAATTGCTTCAATCCCTTTTGCCCCTATCGTATGTGCAGCCATACTATCTGTAATCAGGGTGACATCTACTCCTGATTGCTGAAGCTCCCATACAGTAAGTCGTGCTCCTTGAAATACAGGCCTCGTTTCACAAGCGAATACTTGGAACTGCTTCCCTTTTTCACTGCCTAAATGGAATGGTGCTAATGCAGTCCCATATTTGGCAGTGGCAATGGTGCCAGCGTTACAAATAGTCATGACTTTTGTATAGTCTTCAAGTAAAGATAAAGCATATTCACCAATAGCACGGCAAGATGCCTCATCCTCCTCGTATATATTATCCGCTTCTTCTAACAACTGCTTCTTCGCTTCTTGCACAGTTTCTGCCTGCTCTACTGCACCACGTAAACGCTCTAAAGCCCACACTAAATTGACGGCTGTTGGTCTAGATTCTGCTAAATATAGCGTATCTTTACTTAATAATTGATGGAATTCTTCTAAAGAATTTGTTTCGTAATACTGTGCCGCTGCTGCTAACCCATAGGAAGCAGTAATGCCGATTGCCGGAGCTCCACGTACTTTTAACGTAATGATGGCATCATACACATCTTCCAGTGTTTCCAGTGTTACATATTCCACCTCAAGTGGTAGTTTCTGTTGGTCCAGTATTTCGAGCCGCTGGTTGTTCCATTTGATTGATAACGGAATACTCATTTTTGCAACTCCTCTAGTAAGTCGATTACTGCCTGGATTGAACTAATTTCTTTACGCTTTAAGATAAATAATTCTCCTAAATGTAAAGCTTGTTTCTTCGCCAAAATTCTTTGTGCGTCGTCTACGATTCCATCCAAGTCTTTCACATGCGCTAAACCGATTGTACGTCGAATTAATTCGCAACCAGCAAAGCCCAGTGTATCTTGGAACACTTTATCCAGTACATATGCTTCAAATCCTTGCGTATCTTTATATGATTCAACCGCCTCTTTTTGCCAAAGTTCCGAAAACTTAGACGAAAATACTTCCCATGTCTTTTCGATATGGTGAAGGATTACAACTCGCTCCTCCCCTTCTCTTGTAATCGTTTGAAAGATTAGGTTAGCTAGAAATAGTCCAACATCAAAGCCAATTGGTCCATAAAAAGCAAACTCCGGATCAATTACTTTCGTTTCGGTTTCACTCGCAAAAATACTCCCTGTATGCAAATCTCCATGGAGTAATGCTTCCGCTTCGGTTAAAAAGCTTTTCTTCAATTTCGCGACTTCCAATTTTAAAAGCTCATTACTCCAAATAGCTTCTACATCTACTCGCAACGAAGGTTCAAAATCATTTGTTTCAAGATCAAAAAATGGATCCGTGAAAATTAGATCTTCTGTAATTTTACATAGCTCGGGATTGGAAAACTCTGAAACTAGTTTCTTTTTTTCAAAAGGATGTAATGCAAAATCAGACGTATGAAATAAGGTTTGTGCAAGATATTCCCCAATATCAGTCGCTAACTTCGGATAGGATTCCAAACGGATCAATCCTTCTCTTGCAATAGTCAAATGGGATAAGTCTTCCATCACTGTAATCGCCAAGTCTTCATCCATTACATATACTTCAGGTACTAGCCCTGCCGCAAATTGCCCGTGTTTTTTTAATGCATTGGCTTCAATTTGTGCACGCTTTAATGTTAGTGGCCAACTTTCACCAACTACTTTTGCATACGGTAATGCTTGTTTTATAATGATTCCTTTTCCGCTTTTAGGATCCCGAATGCGAAAAACATAGTTTAAATTACCATCACCAATTTCACTACACTCTAATTCCAATTCATTTGAAAATAGACCTTGTTGTTTGACATATACGATTGCCTGCTCTTCTGTTAAAGATTCATATTGTTTCTTCGTTGCAATTGTCATTTTTCTCTACCTTTCTTCACAAAATAAAAACCTCTTTCCAAAGAAAGAGGCGTAGAATAAGAGATTTCTCGCCTCTTATCTTTCAGAAAGTTTCCTTTCTGATGGAATTAGCACCGTGCCTTAAGAGATTGTTATCTCGGCGCAAAAAGCGCCCCGTCTCACAACGGTATTACGGTCGGTTGCTGGGCTTCATCGGGCCATTACCCTCTGCCTGCTCTTGATAAGAGTGCTATTATTTTTTACGTAATGTTATTTGATTAGAATCCTAGCATATTTGAAAAAGAAATGTCAACCGGCTTTTTTAATTTTATAAAAAATCTAAATACTATATTGACATTACTTCGATTGCATGAAATAATCATTATTACTTTGACAATTAACTGAAATCTTAATTTAATATTTTTTCTTATTTAGAGCAGGTGGAGGGACGAGCCCTATGATACCCGGCAACCGGTCCAACCAATGGATACGGTGCTAATTCTTGCAGTCGATCGACTGAGAAATAAGAAGTCGTTAAACGTTTAACCTCTTCTTATTTGAAGAGGTTTTTTTATTTATAGGGAATTTGACTTTAAAGGAGATTGAAATCATGAGTGGAGTAACTTCTGTTTATCAATTGTATGGGAATCCAGGATCATTTGAAAAAAAAGCAGAGGGCATTGCTTTAGGTTTAACGATTGGTTCGTGGACGGATTTACCATTATTGGAACAACAACAATTAAAACAGCATAAAGGGAATGTTGTATCGATTACGGAGTTTGAAAATGTACTACATCCATCTAAACCAGAACAAATTAGAGCAGAGATAAAAATAGCGTATCCTAGTGCTAACTTTTCCGCTGATTTGCCTGCCATTTTAACGACCGTTTTTGGCAAGTTATCATTAGACGGTGAAGTAAAACTATTAGACTTAGAATTTTCACCAGAACTTTTAGCTCAGTTTCCTGGGCCAAGATTTGGTATCGAGCATATAAGAAACTTGTTAAATGTACATGATCGACCACTCATCATGAGTATATTCAAAGGCGTCATTGGACGAGATATCAACTATCTAGCAGAACAGCTTCGACATCAGGCACTTGGAGGAGTCGATTTAGTAAAAGACGATGAGATCCTTTTCGACAATCCATTGACACCTTTTGAGAAGCGAATTACAACTGCCAAAGAAGTGTTAGATCAAGTGTATGAAGAAACAGGACATCGAACGCTTTATGCAGTGAATTTATCTGGACGGACCTCACAGCTACGTGAAAAGGCGAAAATAGCGAAAGAACTTGGAGCAGATGCTTTACTACTAAACGTTCATGCATACGGGCTGGACGTACTTCAAGAACTTGTAGAAGACGATGAGATTCAACTACCATTTATGGCACATCCCGCATATAGTGGTGCTTTCACTTCTTCCCCATTTTACGGAGTTGCAACATCTCTTTTACTTGGCAAACTAACACGCTATGCCGGGGCTGATTTTTCATTATTCCCTTCTCCTTACGGTAGTGTAGCACTTGAGAAAAAAGCAGCTCTTTCTTTAGGAGAAGAGCTAACAAAAGCAAGTACTGTAAAACAAACTTTCCCAGTTCCTTCTGCAGGTATTCACCCTAGTTTAGTACCTCTATTAATGCAAGACTATGGAATTGATAGCATTATCAATGCCGGGGGCGGGGTACATGGACATCCAGCTGGTGCGATTGGCGGAGGCCTTGCCTTCAGACAAGCTGTGGAAGCCGTACTTGCTGGAATTCCACTTTCAGAAGCGGCAAAACAGCATGTTGAACTCAACTCAGCAATTGAATTATGGGGGTAATCACTTTGAAAAAACTAGTCATCTTTTGCGATTTTGATGGCACTATTACGACTAAAGATAATATCATCTCGATTATGAAAAAGTTTGCACCTCCCGAATATTTGCCGATTAAAGAGAATATTCTTGGGCAAAAGCAATCGATTCGTGAAGGGGTAGCCCAAATGTTTGCATTACTTCCTACTTCATTGAAAGAGCAAATTATTTCTTTTTTGTTAGAGCAAGCACAAATTCGCGATGGTTTTGCTGAATTTGTTTCATATACAAAACAAAACAATATCCCCCTCTACATTGTGAGTGGAGGAATCGATTTTTTCGTGCATCCAATGCTTGAACCATTCGGGCCTTTTTCAGATATTTATTGCAATGAATCGGACTTTTCGGGGGAATCGATACGCATTAACTTCCCATATGAATGTGATGGGCAATGTACAAATCAAGGCTGTGGTTGTTGCAAGCCATCCATTATTCGCAAACTAAAAGACAGTGATTCGTTAAGTGTTGTCATTGGAGATTCTATTACGGATTTAGAAGCTGCTAAATTAGCAGACATTGTAATTGCACGGGATTTCCTCATTGAAAAATGCGAAGAACTTCATATTCCTTATGAACCGTTTGAAAGCTTCCATGATGTCATTAATACTATAGATGCAAAGTTAGGTGCGGAAATATGACAGCACTTCAAAGCAAATGGGATGAACTAGCAGACATAAAAGATGAACTAGCTATACGAGATTGGTTCATGGGAACTAGTGGAAATTTAGCGATAAAAGTGAGCGATCAACCACTACAATTTTTAGTAACTGCTAGTGGAAAAGATAAAAAGAAGCGAACAACGGAAGACTTCTTACTAGTAAACGGTATCGGAAATCCAGTGGAAAAGACCGATTTAAAACCATCTGCAGAAACATTACTGCACTGTGCCATATATGACAAAACCTCTGCTGGCTGTAGTCTTCATGTTCATACAGTCGCAAATAATGTCATTTCTGAAATATACGGTGATGATGGGAAAATTGACTTTCAAGGTCAAGAACTTATTAAAGCTTTTGGTTTATGGGAAGAGGATGCGTTGCTCTCTATTCCTATTATTCCAAATCACGCAGACATTCCCAAGCTGACAGAAGAATTTAGTTCCCATATACACGCTGATAAAGGAGCCGTATTAATCCGAAATCATGGAATCACTGTTTGGGGTAAAGACGGTTTCGAAGCAAAGAAACTATTAGAAGCTTGTGAGTTTTTATTTCAGTATCAATTAGCATTACTTCAACTAAGATCAAAATAAGAGAGGAAGATTGAAATGGCGATTATTAAAATTCAAGGAACAAATGAAACAATTGAAGCACAAAACGAGGTTGCAGCATTTTTAGAAAACCAAGAAGTAGTTTATGAACATTGGGATATTGAAAAATTACCAGTCCATCTTCGTGAAAAATTTGATCTTAACGATGCAGAAAAAGAGGAAATTCTACAAGCTTTTCAAGCGGAAATTGATGATATTTCAAAACGACGTGGCTATCAAGCATCCGATATTATTTCCTTATCCGATTCTAATCCAAACTTAGATGAGCTGTTGAAAAATTTTGAACGCAAACATATCCATACGGACGATGAAGTTCGTTATATTGTAAGTGGTCATGGAGTCTTTATCATCCAAGGAAAAGATGAGCGTTTCTTTGAAGTTCATTTAACTCCTGGAGATTTAATCTCTGTTCCTGAGAATATTACGCATTATTTCACCCTTGCAGAAGACCGCAAAGTTGTTGCAGTTCGAATTTTTGTAACGACGGAAGGTTGGGTACCAGTTTACCAAGACGAAGTTGCTAATAGCTAACCCTAAAACTCCTAAATTGCCGTAAAAAGCAATTCAGGAGTTTTTTATCAATTATTATGTAAATAGCGGGTACTTTTATTTACAAATTCATTGGAAAGAGTATAATGTGAAGGTGACGTAAGTCTACATTACTCACTGATTGAATCTATTTTTAACTAAATAGTTCTAATAATTTTTTATAAAATAAAGCAAACTTCACTTTGTTTGAGAAGATGKGGTGGTAAAACCAAATGACACAAGAACCAGAATTGACACTTGTCGAACATTTAACAGAATTACGTAAAAGACTTATTATTGTAGCAACAACCTTCATCCTGTCACTTGCATCAGGATTTTGGCTTGCTCCAAAGACATTAACTTTTATCAAACAACAACCGACAGCTGCCCATGTTGAATGGAACGTATTTGGTTATACAGATGGTCTAATGATCTACGTTAAGTGTGCTCTAATTTTAGCTATTTTAGTCACCTTACCAATTGCAATGCATCAAATCTGGTTATTCGTAAAGCCAGGTCTTTTGGAAAAAGAAGCAAAAGGAACCATTTACTTTATACCAGTTTCCTTCTTATTGTTTTTAGCAGGCATAAGTTTTAGTTATTTTATACTTTTCCCACTTATGTTGAACTTTATGTCTAGTATTAATGATTCTATTGGTGCATTAGAAACTTATGGAATGCAGCAATATTTCACATTTATGTTTAACTTAATCATTCCTGTGGGTATTGTTTTCGAATTACCAGTGATTATTTTATTTTTAACAAAGTTGGGTATCATAACACCAGATCGTTTAAGAAAGATGAGAAAGGTTTCTTACTTTATACTAGTAGTGGTCGGAGTTTCTATCACACCACCAGACTTTATCTCTGACTTTATCATCGTTGTTCCATTACTATTACTTTTTGAAATAAGTATTCTCGTTTCTAGCTGGTCATACAAAAAACAGCTGGCAAAACAAGCTCTTGAGGAAAAAATCTTAGAAAACTAACCTATTATTGCGAGGAGGAACATCCCATGCCAAACATCGGCGTACCAGGGTTAATCATCATTTTAATCATAGCTTTAATCGTTTTCGGACCATCAAAATTACCTCAATTAGGTAAAGCAGTTGGACAAACATTAAAAGAATTCAAAAACTCTACGAAAGATATCGTGGATGATGTAGCAGAAGAATTCAAGTTAGATGACAAAGAAATAGATACTAAAAAGAAAAACTAATACGAAAAGCCAGCTATCCTTTTGGAATAGCTGGCTTTTACAATTGTTAAAAGTTTTTAAAGAATAATCGAATAACATCCGCCCCGCCTATAAATGTTCCGATAGATCCGACAAGATTCGTTAATACGACAACCAATAATATCCGAGTTACTTTGTTCCGCCAAAAACCTTTTATCGTAAAAACATCTTCCGAGAGTGTTTCAAAATCACCAACATTTGGACGTCGGAAATACGCTTGAACAATTCCTGAAACCCAGCCCGATGCTATTAACGGATGCAACGTCGTAATTGGCGCTACAATAAAGGCAGATAATATCGCAAGTGGATGACCAAGCGCAAGCGCGGCTCCAATAGCAGCGAAGCTACTTGTCCATAATATCCAGCTTAATGCTTGATCGAAACCGGCCGTTGGATTTGCTATAAAAGTATACACAACAATCGCAACTAATAGAGCTGGTATCGCCCAACCTAAAATCTTAGGTACAATTGATTTTGGAGGGGTTTCTGAAAGTTGCTTTAAATCATGTTCTTTATGAATTTCTTTTGTAATACCAGGAACATGTGCAGCTCCTAATACAGCCACGATCTTGTTTCCTGGTGCATCTTTAATCTTCTGTGCAAGATACTGGTCTCGTTCATCAATCAAAGGCGTTTTAAGTCTAGGAAAAGACTCCGTAAATTCAGCAAGTACTGCATTTAACGTATCTTGCGTTTTCATTTTTTCTAGTTCTTCTTCTGAAATGGTCTCTTTACTAAAAATACTAAAAATTACTCCGTTAAGTAATTGAGCTTTCCCCATAAATCCAAGATTATGCCAAATACGAGAAAAGGTGATTTGGATATTCCGGTCTGCAAGCACTAGCTCGGCCCCTGTTTCTTTTGCCGATTCAATCCCTTGGATCATTTCTTGTCCCGGCTTTATCTCAAATTGCTTTGCTAAACGATTTTGAAAAGAAGATATTGCTAGATTCATCAATAGTAAGGTGGCCTTCTTTTCTTTAATCACTTTAAAGATGTCTGTCTCTTTCCACTTACTACCTTCCACCACCGACTGATATCGTTGGTCATCTAGTTCTATACAAACAGAATCTGGTCTTTCTGCTTCAATTACTTCTTTTACTTGTTCTGCACTTTGTCTAGATACATGCGCTGTTCCGATTAATATTATTTCTTTACCATCTAAGTCTAAACGAGTAATATTCTCTTCTCTCACAAGTTTCTTCCTTCGTTGAGCATATTTCTTTTGCACAAATGCATCACAAAAGACTGTCTATTATTAATAATGAAGTAGATTGGGGTAAATTTCAATATCCAAGAAGTAAATCTATTATTTTCAATGGCCAACTTATTACTAACAGCTATTTTCTTTATTAAAAAGACATCCATTTACATTTCAACATAAATGGATGTCCTTTGTTATTTTAATGTACGTTTTAAAAACTCTCTCGTGCGTTCTTGAGTAGGATTATTGAAAATTTGCTCTGGGCTACCTTCTTCTGCAATAACCCCTTTATCCATAAACACAACACGATCCGAAACTTCTTTTGCAAATTCCATTTCATGTGTAACGATTAACATCGTAAGACCTGATTCAGCAAGCTCCTTCATGACTTTCAGAACTTCCCCTACCATTTCAGGATCCAAAGCGGACGTTGGTTCATCAAATAACATCACGTCTGGTTCCATTGACAGTGCACGAGCGATTGCCACACGTTGCTTTTGACCCCCAGATAGCTGGTTTGCTTTTGCATTTACGTATTGATCCATACCAACGACTTTTAAGTATTTCATCGCTATTTTTTCTGCTTCTTCTTTCGAACGTTTTAACACTTTTACTTGTCCAACAACACAATTGCTTAATACATTATGGTTATTAAACAAGTTAAACTGTTGGAAAACCATCCCTAGCTTTGTGCGGTAAGCATGAATATCATGTTTGTCGTCTAAAATATTTTCACCGTTGTAAATAATTTGACCACCACTTGGTTTTTCCAACAGATTTATGCAACGAAGAAGGGTGGATTTACCGGATCCAGATGAACCGATTATACTCACCACTTCCCCTTTGTTCACAGAGAAATCGATGTCTTTTAGTACTTCACGTGCTCCAAAGGATTTGCTTAAATGTTGTATATCAATTACTTTTTCCATTGCTGCTCCTCCTTCTTCTTAGCTTTCTTTCGTGTTTGTCACGGTTACTTGTGCTGGTTGCCCAATCATACTGTAATTTTCTGGACCGTCTAGTTTTCTTTCGAAGTAACGTAGTATTAATGTTACTGTATATGTCATCACAAAGTACAATACACACGCAACGAAAAACGGTTCAAAGTATTTGAAACTGATTCCCGCAACTGTTTTTGTTTGGAAGTATAGTTCCGTTACTCCTATTACATTTAATACAGAAGTATCTTTAATATTAATGATAAATTGGTTACCTGTCGCAGGTAAAATATTGCGAACTACTTGTGGTAATACAACATGAAGCATCGTTTGTATATGATTCATACCAACCGCTTGTGCAGATTCAAATTGTCCTTTATCGATAGAAATAACTCCACCTCGAACAATCTCTGCCATATAAGCACCTGTATTAATCGATACGATAAAGATAGCTGCTGCAGTTCTGTCCATATCTACTCCAAACGCCATTGCAGAACCATAGAATATAACCATGGCTTGTACGATCATTGGCGTTCCACGGAAAAACTCTATATAAATCGATAGAATAATATTCACTATTTTTAATAAAACTCTTTTTACTTTTCTTTCAGGTGTCGGTATTGTGCGAATAACACCTGCTAATAAACCGATAATTGCACCAACAATAGTACCAATTATGGAGATTAAGAGTGTCATACCTGCCCCGCGAAGAAACAGTGGCCAATTATCAATTACCATTGATATAATCCACTCAATACTCATACTTTCACTCCTTTAATTAATCAATTACACCTCGGTGCAATTGCGTCCAGATTTTGAATTGCACTAGTGCAATTCAAAATCTGTGACATCCGCCGGAGGCTTAGGCCAACAGGATGTTGGTCACTCAGGCGTTGCCGCAGGAGGCGGCGAACTTAGCCAGAGTTCCGCTAATCAGCCATTATTATCTGCTGATTCAAGTTAAAAACCGACTGCAATAAGTAGCAGCCGGTTCGCTTGCCTTCATTATTCAGCAGCTGGTTGATTTTGAATTGCTTTGTCCATAATTTCTTGACGTTCTTCTTCCGAAATTTTCGCCAATATTTCATTTATCTGTTCTGTTAATTCGCTACCTTTTTTAAGACCTACCGCTACCGCTGTCTCTTCTTCATCTGCAACAAATCCATCGGTAAATTCAACCATTGCAAAGTTTTCATTTGCAGCGGAAGCACTAATTCCTTCCGGACGCTCCGATACATATCCGTCAATCACACCTGACTCCAAAGCTACACGCATTGCAGAGAAGTTATCAGAAGCTGGTTGTTTTTGAACACCTTCGATTTGATCGATTACACCATAGTGAGAAGTATTCAACTGACCAGTGATTTTCGCTCCACTAAAATCTTGAATAGATGTAGCATTTTCATATGGTCCACCTTTTTTAACGATCATAACAAAATTCGATGTGTAATAATTATCAGAGAAATCGATTGACTCTTTGCGTTCTGTTGTTGGTGACATACCAGCAACAATTGCATCTATTTTATCTGATTGTAATGATGGAACTAATCCATCCCACTCTGTTTTTACGACTACTAACTCTTTCCCTAAACCTTCTGCAATCTTTTTAGCGATTTCTACATCGTATCCACCAGCGTATTCTGCATTTCCGGAGATTTTTACTCCTCCGTTAGAATCATCTAATTGAGTCCAGTTAAACGGTGGGTAGCCAGCTTCCAAGCCAACTGTAAATGTATCAGTTTCTTGTGAAGACGATCCTGTTTTTTCTGTATTATCCGTCCCACATGCAGCTAAAAGTAACAATATTGAAACGAACATTGTGAACAATAATAATTTGTTTTTCATGTGTATTTCTCCCCTTTTATTTTCAGTCTATGTTTATAAACAATAAAAAAGGACAATCTATAAAAATAGACCTGAGACGAACTCAGGTCGCAATTTGTATAGTTGCCCTAAATCCTCTACTTTACCCAAATGAGATAGCACACCACGATAAACCGGTACATTTAAAGTGGACAGTCCTGCAATTATTCACTGCAGACCCAGCATGTAATATGGAGAAATATTTACAAACTTCGGCGACATTTCCTTCTCCCTAGCATCATTGCTTCTCAAACTCCACTAAGGACTAATAAATATCGCGCCTCTACCCCACTTATTTAAGTGAGGTTGTATTTAATTATTGTTCATAGTCTACAACAACATATACCATGTGTCAACCGGTCTCCCCTTAATATCAGTCATCCAAAATTTAACTTTGAGAAAAGTGTTTTAATACATGTGGATAGGAAATTTTTTACTAAAAACAACATCTCTTTGAGCACTGTATTTGATAAAACCTTGCTGTTTCTGGTATAATGTAGAACGGATGAATTGGTGAACGAATCTCTATACACAAAATGGAAGTTAAATTTTCATAAAAAGGGAGTTGATATTATGGGATCTGTCCAAGTCGCAGATCACAAAGTGTCAGAAGAAATGAAAGATGATTATTCACTAGACAGAGTGCCAAGAGATCAGAGAAAAATGGGTTGGTTTAGTATTACTAACATCACATTTGGTATCGCAACGGCAATTTTTTATTTTCAAATGGGAAGCGTTATGGCACTCCAATTCGGAGCCATTAATGCCATCATATCCTCCATATACGCGATAATCGTTGCTGGTATACTCGGAACATTCATTGCTTATCTTTCAGCAAAATCCGGTATGAACGTCAATCTATTGTCTAGAGGTGGAGGTTTTGGTTACATAGGTGCATCGTTAACCTCATTCATTTATGCAACAAACTTCATCATGTATTGTGCATTTGAAGGACTAATTCTAGTTTCCGCAATTCACACCTTCTTCCCCGCCCTACCAGAATGGGTGCTAATCATTTTCTTCGGATCAATAGTCATTCCATTAAATTGGTTTGGAATCAAACAGCTCGATAAATTACAAAAGTGGTCTCTGCCGATTTTCGGTATTTTTTTAGTTGCTGCCATTATTATGTCATTCTACAAACCTTCCGTTTATGAAGGAGCTTTTTGGACATATATGCCAGAAGGCGTTCAAATGGGTGGACAAGCTTTACTGCTTTGTATTGGTATGCATCATGGAATAATGGGTCTTACAGCTTTATTATCTTCGGACTACGCACGTTTTCTTAAGCCAAAAGATATCAAATTAGGCTCTTTCGCTATTGGGTTTATTCCCCAAATTTTCTGTTTTGGTGTAATGGGCGGACTTGGTATATGGTTCGGTGTTCGTTTAGGTGAACCAAATCCGGGAGTTTATATTGTTCTACTGTTAGGTATTGGCGGTGCATTATTCACGATGTTAACGCAACTACGAATAAACGTTACAAATATATATAGTAGTTCTTTATCACTTTCTAATTTCTTTGAGAATATTTTTAAATTTACACCAGGTAGACGCTTTTGGGTAGTCGTCTCAGGAATATGTGCGATTGTCTTAATGCTTGGTGGTATTGTAGATCATCTAGATACCGCAATGACGTTCCAAGGAGTCTTTTTACTTGCTTGGGCAGCTATATTAGTTACCGATGCTATGATTGTGAAAAAGCTTCTAAAAATCGGACCTCGTTATTATGAAGCTCGACACGAGTTTTTATATAAATGGAATCCTGTTGGAGTAGTTTCTTTAATCATCTCTAGTGGATTAGGAACAATAGCCGCATTAGGATATATGGGATCATTTTTGCAAAGTACCGCGGCATTTTTCGCAGCGATTTTAGCAGCTATACTTACAATTATTCTAGCAATTTCTACTAAAGGAAAGTATTATAGCAAAGGTACCCCTACCGACATTCCTAAAGAAGATTATATTGCTTAATAGGTAAAAATTGATTGCCTCTTTAACAGCTATTAACCAATCGATCAGCCCACCATTCATTTTATCTACTGATTTCCGTATTGCCTTTTTGACGAGGCATTTGATTCGTTTCACGCTATATGCACACTTCTTTTTTCGAAGTTGTGTTTATAGTACGCTGATCATTTGATTGGTTTTTCATTCATACTACCTCCATCCTATATACTTCAGTATCTTTTCCCCATATATAAAAACAAGAGTAGCTATTTAGCCTGAGAAAGGCTGGCTACTCTTTTTACTTTTAATTCTTCAGATAACTTCTACCGAGATTTAAACTGTAAATTTTTTGTAAAGCGAGCAAATTTCCACCAATGTTTTGTTATGATGAATGAAAAACCTAATAGAAAGTGGCGAAATGATAGATGAAAACAATAACAATACTACAAACAAGCGATATTCACGGTAGTGTCTATCCTATCAACTATGGAAATAATGAAAAAGCTAATGTGGGACTTGGGAAAATAGCGTCAATTATACATCAGGAACGTCTTTTAGATAAGCAATTGGTGCTTATTGACAATGGCGATTTGATCCAAGGAACGCCTTTAACTTATTACTCTGTTCAATACTTGCAAAAGGAACAGAATCCGATGGTTGGCATATTAAATTATTTGAAATACGATGCTTCGGTTATTGGGAATCATGAATTTAACTATGGTATGGATGTATTAAACCGTGCGGTAGATGAATCCAACTTCCCATGGCTTTCCGCAAATATTGTAGATGAAAAATCAAAACAGCCCTATTTTGGTCAACCTTATATAATAAAAGAAGTAGAAGGTGCAAAAATAGCTATATTAGGCGTGACCACTCATTACATTCCGAATTGGGAAAATGAACAAAATATTGCAGGTCTAGCATTTCATGATGCCCTCCAAGAAACGAAGAAATGGGTTTCGTATATAATAGAACAAGAAAATCCAGATGTACTTATTGTTTCCTATCACGGAGGTTTTGAGCGAGATATAGAAACTGGAGAACCAACTGAAAACTTAACCGGGGAAAATCAAGGGTATGCTATATGCCAAGAGATCGAAGGAATTGACGTTTTACTAACTGGGCATCAACATCGCTTATTAGCCGGCAATATTAATGGCGTAGAAATCGTTCAACCTTCTAATAATGGACAAATGATCGGTAAAATAGTCCTTACATTAAATGAAGAAAATAAAGTTACACATAAAACATCTGAATTATTAGCAGTAGATGAGGTAGAAGCAGATGCATATATTCTTAAAATGACTGCTAGTTTCGAAGAAGAAGCGCAAAAGTGGTTGGATCAACCGATTGGAAAAATCGAAGGCGATATGTTAATAATAGATCCACTTTTAGTTCGAACAAGTGACCATGCTGCTATTGAATTTATTAACAAGGTACAAATGGACATTGCTGGAGTGGAAATATCCAACACATCATTATTCAACAATGCTTCTCCAGGCTTCGAATCTAATGTAACAATGCGTGATATTATTTCCAACTATATGTTCCCAAATACGTTAAGGGTGCTGCGTTTATCCGGAAATGATATTAAGGAAGCATTAGAACAAAGTGCAAAATATTTCACCTTGAATGAAGAAGGCTCGCTAGAAGTAAACCGGACCTATATATATCCCAAACCGCAGCATTACAACTATGATATGTGGGAAGGCATCGAATACGTATTGGACATTAGAAATCCTATTGGAAAACGGGTAACTATCTTGAATGTTAAAGGTGCACCTATTCAGTTAAACGGTGAATACGATGTCGTCATGAACAATTACCGTGCGGGAGGAGGGGGTAATTTTACGATGTTCAAAGACAAACCGGTTATGAAGGACATCACTTTGGACATGACGGAAATACTCGTCAACTATATACGTGAAAGACAGACAGTAAAAGCAACCGTTAATCATAATTGGAAGGTCATTTGGTAGTAGTTCAAAAAAATAGAGTAAAGCTGCAAGAGAGTTGAGTATATCAACTCTCTTTTTTATGCACTTTTTTCTTTACATAACGTTAATCGAATCTTTACAGTACATCCATTTTCAAATGTACTTTCACTGCTATACTAAACTGCTACACAAAAATAACTGAAGGAGCATTATGATGACTATTACCTTACATAATATTTCGATGAAATTTAATAATACAGCTGCCGTAAACCAACTATCTGTCACTATTCCTAAAGGTGAACTCGTTTCTATTTTAGGGCCTAGTGGTTGCGGAAAAAGTACTACCTTATTTATGCTTGCTGGACTTTATCAGCCTACAGATGGAGCTATTTTATTTAACGATAAGGACGTCACGAAACTCACACCAGAAAAACGTGGGATTGGAATGGTATTTCAAAACTATGCTCTGTATCCGCATATGACTGTTTTACAAAATATTATGTTTCCATTAAAAATGCACAAAGTGAAAAAAGCAGAAGCGAAGAAAAAGGCGATAAAAATGGCGAAGCTTGTAGAAATTGATCATTTGTTAGATCGAAAACCTAGTATGCTGTCAGGCGGTCAACAACAACGTGTTGCGATTGCAAGAGCCTTAGTGAGAGAACCTGAAATTCTATTATTAGATGAACCACTATCTAACTTGGACGCACGCTTACGCTTAACAATGCGTGAAGAGATTAGAAGAATTCAACAGGCACTAAAAATTACGACTGTATTTGTTACGCATGACCAAGAAGAAGCACTTAGTATATCCGATCATGTTTTGTTAATGAATCAAGGAGAGCTTATGCAGTTCGATGTTCCTGAAAAATTATATGATGAGCCGAATCATCAATTTGTCGCAAGCTTTATCGGTTCCCCGTCTATGAACTATTTTGAAGGGGAGATCAAAGATGGAATACTTACAACCCCATTTGGATATGACGTATCTATCCAAGTGCCTAACCAATCTGTTCAAATTGCAGTACGTCCTGAAAATCTCTATCTTTCTACTAGTGGTTTGAAAGAAGAAGTACGATTAGTCGAACGTATCGGAAAAGATACACTTGCTGTTGTTGGTTCTGATACAGATAAAAAACGTCTTTTCCTTCAAAAAGGAGAAACGGTAGAAGTTGGACAAGCAGTGTATGTACAAGCCGATAAAGAGGCCATTCGCGTATTTCAAAAAACTGGGGAAAGAATCTATTTAAAGGAGTAAAGGTCCAATGAAAATTAAAGACACAGCCAAAGCCTTTCTATACTTATTCCCTGCACTTCTTATTATAGGAGTATTTGTCGTTTACCCAATGATTAAATCATTCCTCATGAGTTTTTATGCAGATTATGACTTTTTTAATGATGTCGTTTATCGGTATGGATTGGATAACTTTATCTATTTGTGGAACGATGAGGTCTTTCATCAAGCATTGAAAAATACCTTTATTTTCGTGCTAGGTGTTGTACCAATTTCCATTCTTTTGTCGCTATGGATTGCGTTAATGTTGAACTCTATTACTGTTCTCAGTAAGTTTTTTAGAACCATTTATTTTATTCCTTTTGTTACAAGTGTCGTGGCCGTATCTATCGTATGGCGTTGGATTTTTCATTCGAACTATGGAATTATGAACTATTTTCTTGGCTTATTTGGGATTGATCCAATTCAATGGCTGACAAGTACAGAATGGGCAATGCCTGCACTAATCATTTTGTCTATTTGGAAAGGATTAGGCTATAACATTATTATTTTTTTGGCAGGCTTGCAAACGATTGGAGATTCCTATTACAACGCGGCTAGAATTGATGGAGCAAAACGCTGGGATCGATTTTTACATGTGACGGTACCGCAACTTGCACCTACGACATTCTTTATAACGATTATTTCCATTATCAATTCATTTAAAGTGTTTGATGAAATTTATGCATTATTTGATGGGCAAGCTGGTCCTTCCAATAGCGCACTAACGGTTGTCTACTACGTATTTAATAAGTTTTATGGTGAGTGGGATTTTGGTGTTGCGTCCGCAGCTGCATATGTTCTATTCCTCATTATTTTTATCTTTACATTAATCCAGTTTTATATAAGTAAGAAAAAAATCACTTATTAAGGGAGAAAGCTCATGAAAACCAGTCCTCTTTCGAAGACATTTATATACGTCATGCTTGGCATTGGTAGCATCTTAATGTTATTACCTTTCGTTTGGATGATTTCTACTTCACTTAAAAGTGGAAATGAAGTCATGATCATGCCACCTGTTTGGATACCTGAAAAATTTCATTTTGATAATTTTGCAGCAGCTTTTGAGAAAGCACCTTTTGCGACTTACTTCGTCAACTCCGTCATCGTGATGGTCCTTAGTACATTGGGCGAGGTTATTACTACTATATTAGCTGCCTATGCATTTAGTCGTCTAAACTTTTGGGGGAAAGATGCCTTGTTTGCGCTTTTAGTTGGAACGATGATGGTTCCAGGAGAAGTATTACTAGTTCCGAATTTCGTTTTACTTTCGGATTTAGGTTGGATTGACGGTTATGAAGCTTTAATCATTCCTTGGACAGCTAGTATATTTTCTATCTTTTTGTTACGTCAATTTTTCTTAAAGATTCCGAAAGAGTTGAACTACGCTGCTCGAGTCGATGGATGCACGAATTTTCGTTTTTTATGGTCGATTATGATTCCAATTGCTAAACCTGCCTTAATTACGATTATTTTGTTGAAAGCAATTGGTTCTTGGAATGCATTTTTATGGCCATTAATCGTCACCAATTCCAAAGAAATGAGAACATTACCTGTTGGATTGACGAGCTTTTCAACAGAAGCTGGTACCGTTTATGAGCTGTTAATGGCTGCATCTACAATGATTATTTTTCCTATGATTATCTTATTTATTTTCTTGCAGAAGTACATCATCAAAGGAATTGCGGGAGCTGGTATAAAAGGATGATAAATATTTTGGTGCGCTGTGTAGGGAAAACGCGACGAAAGGTGACCACTATGATTTTTGCTGCAGAGCGGACGCTTTCCGTGGGGTGAGTGATGAGCCTTCACCGCCGCTCGCGCGTACGTTGTGAAGTCTCATCTTACTCACTTGATCCCACTGGAGTCGCCGTCTGCAGCAAAAATCAAAAGAAATTGCTTATTTACTCAGAATCAACTCGCTAAAAACAAAATCTTATAAGTGATTCCCGATTGAGTGCATCCAGCAAATAGCGAAGGGCAACAAACCAGTCATTGAAAGCAGCCAATTTGTTATAAGAGCATTTTTACTTGGAGAGAGACAACAATGACCGTAACTCTTTTTTAGAAACGTTGCGCATTTTTAATGGACAATCTTCTCCAGATAAATGGAGCAGATATATTTGCCGTAGCGCACCGGGCCGCATGAGCCGCAGTCATGAGACCCACTTTCCCTATAGGCAAACAAACCATATATTTAAGGAGGTGTTGCTTAGCGACTTTGAAGTATGGATACGAGTCTAGATTCTATTGATGAAAACTACTAAAAATAAGGGAGAATAGAACATGAAAAAACTATCTTTATTATTATTTATTATGATGGTGAGTGTGTTAATAGCAGCTTGTAGTAACAGTTCAAACGAAAGCGATACTTCAAATACCGAAGCAACAGATACAACAGAAACAGCGGAAACAGCAGAAGCGACTGAACCAGTAGAAGTAGAATTTTGGCATGCAATGAGTGATACGCACGAAAAATGGTTAGAAGATGCAACAGCAAAATTCAACGAAGAACATGAAAATATTACAGTAAAATTAGTAAACCAAGGTAGCTACGGTGATTTGTCACAAAAGTTATTAGCTGCTGCAAAAGCAAAAACTTCTCCTACCATTGCACAAGCATATGCGGAGTGGATGACGGATTACGATCAAAATAATCTTGTAGTAGATTTAGCTCCTATGATTAATGGTGAAAATGGATTCCCATCTGAGCAAAGCTATGAAGATATCAGCGAAGTTTTCCGTAATGATAATACATTTGGCGACAAAATCTTAGGTTTACCATTTAATAAATCATCACGTGTACTTTTCTACAACAAATCATATTTTGAAGAAAACGGATTAACACCTCCTACAACATGGGATGAATTAGCAACTGCAGCTACAACTTTAACAAAAGAAATTGATGGTAAAAATGTGATTGGGATGGGCTTTGAAAACGGAATGGGTACGGAACTTAGCATGTGGATTGAACAAGCAGGCGGAGATTTCGTTGATGAAAAAGAAGGAAAAGTACTATTTAATTCGGAAGCTGGTTTAAATGCATTAACATTTATCGACACAATGCTAAAAGATGGTACAGCTCGTATGGCTGGTGAAGATGGTTATATGTCAGGTCCTTTCACAAGGGGTGACGTAGCAATGTACATCGGTTCAAGTGCTGGTATTGCATATGTTGCAAAAGATGCTGGAGATATGGCATGGTCGACTACTCCACTACCAAAAGGTGTCGAACAAGCTGCTCCTTTCCAAGGAACGAATATCACAATGTTTGCAAATAGTACAGAAGCAGAGCAAGCAGGAGCATTTGAATATATGAAATACTTAATTACGCCAGAAAACACGGTAGATTGGGCAAAAACAACAGGTTATCTACCAGTTCGTGAATCTGCTCAACAAGGTGCAGATTGGACATCTTTCATTGAAGAAAACGAAGCATTCCAAGCAGGTAACGCTCAATATGCATACGGATTTATCGACGTTCGTTTACCTGGTTCCTTTGCAATGAAAAATGCAATGCAAGTAGAATTAGATAAAATGCTTTATGAAAATGCAAGGCCAGCAGATACTTTAGAAGCAATGAGCGTAAAAGCTCAAGAAGCATTAGATCAAGCTAAATGATGATCGAAAATCCAATCAAAAACAGTGATACTACTATTCAATTTTATGCTGGCTTGAAAACAATCGGTGGAACTATTTTTGAAGTAAAGTACAAAGAGGAAAGATTTATAGCGGATTTTGGTATGATTTTTCAAAACAAAGAGGGCGTGCAACTGCGCCCTCAACATACCATTTCAGAATTACAAGCAATTGGTGTAATTCCTTCCATTAGCGGTGTGTTAAAAAATGATGAGGTCGATCGAAATACCACAATTGCTATCTCTCACTTACATTTAGATCATATGGGATTACTACAATACCTACACCCAGATGTACCTATCATCATGAGTGAGGAGAGCAAGGCCTTATACGAACATCTCCATACAATAGAGGAAGAGCCTCATGTAAATGTAGCGCGCCAAGTAAAAAGTATACCTTTTAACGAGCCTTTTCTAGTATCTAAGCATATACAAGTCGAATTGTTTCCAGTCAATCACGATGTTCTAGGTGCTTCTGCAATGAGGATAGTAACGCCCGATACGACCATTGTCTACTCTGGAGATGTACGACTGCATGAAGCGGATACAGATACGGCAAATTTACCAAAAGTTGCGGCATCACCTGATATTTTAATCATTGAGACAACAAATGTGCAGGAAGAATTTCTCGATATAAATCCAGTCATTGCAAGTGAAAAGGACGTAATAATACCGACTTTATGGGAGATTGATACACCCATTATTTTTAATATTTATCATCGTAATGTGAAGCGTTTGGAAATATTAATAGAAGCAGCAAAACAAAAAGATAAACTAATTGTCTTTGAACCTGAAACAGCTTATTTAGTACAAGCTTTCCAAATGGAAGCCCCTCATGTGCGTTTTTTACAAGCAGAACAAAGTAATTCTCAAATAGGCGACTTACTCCATACAATTCAACCAATTACATTAACAGAATTGAATCGTGACTTTTCGCAAGTTTGGATGCAGTCTACGTATCACCATATTGAGATGCTTCAAGATTTGCCTGTTCAGGGTGCTACATATGTGCATTCGAATGGCGTACCTTTAGGAGATTTTGACCCTGTGTATAAAGAGTTGTTGGAGTGGATAGAGAAACTCCAGATGAAGCTAGTTGTTTTAGGTGTATCTGGTCATGCGGCCGCTCCTCAAATAAAATGGCTGGCAGATGCAATGCAAGCAAAAGTTACGATTCCCTTACACGGCTTTACACCAGAGCTACTACAAGGACCATATAAAACGTTCTTACCTAAAATGGGAATCATTTATCCAGTTTCAGCAATTATAGATTAAAAATGATTATCGTTTTGATTAACCAAAAGTACCCAGTAAATTGCTTATTAATAATGTGCTTACGGAGTGCTTTGAACTGAACGAGTTCTACACCATTACCGATACTTCTCGATGCGAAAGGAATGCGACTTTGTCGCACCCCTTTCGCATTTTTTTCGGTAATCCTGTGGTAGTCGTTCGTCCGTCGCACTCCGAAAGCAATTATAATCATAGTGCTAAAGCTTTTGGGAATGAAAGAATAGCCCACTTTCCTATCTAGATAAAAGCAGCCAAAGATGCAATTTTGGCTGCTCAGTCCCTCTCTATTATATTTCCGCCTTTTCGATTGGAAGGAAGTGTCCMTTTTCTATATAGCATCATTATATTGTCAGAATGAACTTTGCAAAAATAAGCAAGGAACGCATAATAGAAAGCGATGGAGTGCCCTAAATTGCATCTTCGGAGGCCCGCACGATGCGGGTCAGACAGTCGTTGCGACACGATGTCGCGAACTTAGACTGTACTCCTCTAAACCACCCTAAAGAGAAAGGTAGCTATTCTTTCATTTTAAAAAGCAATCGCCTTTTTCTTTTGAATGTTGTAGGGGCGTGACGGACAAATATCCACCACAAGATTATCGAAAATAGTGTAGCAGGAAGTGACTTCGTCACTCTTATCCCCCGGTAATGATGTAGTGATCATTTCGTCCAAAGCGAACCGAAAACGTACAAGTACAAGTACAAAATGGGATTCTTGCGCATTTCTTGTGGAACTAATCGACGTGAAAGAACAATAAAAACAAGCGCTCACTTTTATAGGTGAGTGCTTGTTTTTTCTTTTCAGCGCATTCCATTCATTAGTTATGAATGAAAAAGCAATGACATATGGTTAAAAGAGTGACTAAAGTGGAGATGAGGGATTTCTATATTCATTTACGTAGTTAAAACGGGCGATTCTTTATTTTCCATTGCCAACAAGTACCAAGTTTCAATGGACAGTATACGTGCTATTAACGGTTTAACAACAGATAGTTTAGTAGTAGGACAGGATTTACTTATTCCGACAAATATGTACACCGTGCAACCGGGGGATTCACTGTATACGATTTCACAGATGAGCCTCGTTTCTATTAAAAAAATACGTCTTTACAATGGATTACATTCGGATGTATTAATGATAGGTACCAGGTTGTATTTGCCTCCAAGAACGCAGTATAGTGCAGAAAATCTAAGTTATATAACACCTTCCACCCCTGCGAGAAATACGAGAATTATAGAAAGATACGCACCTATTAATACCTTTTTAGGTATCTTTGAATATCATGTTTTAGAAGATGGGAGTTTAAGTACATTAGATGATGAACAAATGATACAAACAGCAAGAGACAATAGGGTAGCACCACTAGCTGTTATCACAAACCTAACCCCAACTGGTTTTAGCCCTGAGCTAACGCGGCAAGTATTAGGTTCAAACGAAATAAGAAATCGTATTATCGACAATATATACCAATTAGTTAAGAACAAGAACTATGCCGGAGTAAATATCGATTTTGAACAAGTACCAGAAGAGCTACGAGATCAATATACCGGCTTTTTGCATGCATTAAAAGCCAGATTAAGCCCAGAAGGATATTATACATCTGTTGCAGTTCCACCGAAGACGAGTGACAATATCCCTTGGTTGAAAGGGTATGATTATGGCGGGATTGGAGCATCTGTAGATCTTGTCTTTATTATGGCTTATGATTTTCACGAAGCAAGCAGCCCACCTGGTCCCGTAGCCCCTATTACGGAAGTAAGAAAAACAATCCAATTTGCACTTCAACATATGAACAGAAATAAAATCATTCTCGGTGTTCCCCGCTATGGCTATGATTGGACAATGGACAACGGAAATGCGGTTAGTGCTAGAGCAGTTTCTGTAGCAGAAGCGGTTCAAACTGCCATGATAGCACAGGTTCCTATCTCCTATTCTACCGAATACCAACAGCCCTTTTATCAATATTGGGATGCAAATGGGCAAAGACATATCGTATGGTATGAGGATTCCAGAGCTCGTGCTGAAAAACTCGAACTAGTAATAGAATATCGTTTGAAAGGGGCAGGAGCTTGGCAACTGGGATTACAATTTGCTCAGTCAGCTGTATTAGTTGAAGAGTTTTTCGACACGAAAAAGGTGCTGTAAGAGAAGCGAAATATGGCCCCTCCATTGAAAGCGGGGTCTCCTCTTCCTTATAAATCCTATACGAGGGGGAGCTTTGTGAAGAAAATATGGCTGCTTGGGTTTGGTTTTTTTAGCATTAGTTTAGGATGGGCATTATACAATGGATTTGTCCCATACTTTCTGAATGATTATCTTTCGAGTACAGCCCTCATCGGCTTTCTTATGACAATAGATAATTATTTCGCTCTTTTTTTACAACCTTACATTGGAAACCGAAGTGATCGTACGAATACACGATTTGGACGTCGTATTCCTTATTTACTCATCGGAATACCCTTTGCCGCTATATTTTATGGTCTTATTCCCTTTCATACAAGCTTACTTACGTTAATCGTATTTATGGTGTGTATGAACCTATCTATGGCTATTTTCCGTTCCCCAACCATTGCATTAATGCCTGATATTACTCCAGAAGAAAAACGTACAAAAGCAAACGGTGTCATTAACTTCATGGGTGGTTGCGGTGGTATTTTAGCATTTAGTGTAGGTTCCTACTTTTTTGGTATTAACGAATCACTCCCATTTTTAGCAGTCTCCGCTTCCTTAATCATAGCCTTATTTGTCGTTTTTAAAAATATACGCGAAAAAGAAGACACTATTCCTTTCATTGAACAAACGAAACCTAAAATAAATTACAAAGCAGAATTAAATAAACCAACCATTTTTCTTTTAGCAGCAATCTTTTTTTGGTTTATGGCTATACAAGGAATGGAAGCATTATTTACTTTATATGGGGTAAACGAACTTGGTTTATCCAAAAGTGCCTCCGCCTTTTCTTTAGCTTTTTTTTCATTAAGCTTTGTTCTTTCCGCTATTCCAAGCGGCATCTTGGGAGCGAAGTTTGGAAAGAAAAAAGTGATTTTATTTGGCATAGTTGGATTATTTTTTGTATTTTTCTTATTGAACTGGGTCGAAACAGTCTTCACGTTACGAAGCCTTCTGTTAGTTGGAGGCGTATTTTGGGCATGTATCAATATCAATTCTTACCCTTATATTGTTAATCTAGGAGATGAACATAGTTTTGGAACACGAACGGGCTTATACTATTTCGTTTCGTCATTAGCAGCTATCATTTCACCGCCAACTTTAGGATTACTCATTGATTTATTTGGTTTCGGTATTCTATTTAATGCAACAGCTGGTAGCATGCTCTTTGCATTCATATGTATGTCAAGAGTCAGAACCGTTTCCACTCAGAAGCCAACTTTTAGTACATAACAAAACCGACCTCCAAATAGAAAGCCGGTTGTTGTTTATACTTTTAGGACGATTCTTCCATTATTTTATTATTTTTTTAAAGCTGTCTATTCGTTTGAATTTGGATGTATTTCTCTTGTACTTCCAAATAAAGTACCTGTAGAAACTTTTTATTATTTACTTTCATTTTGGCGAAATCCTTCCTTCCTTCTTGCATTTGAATCATTTGCATTCTGATTTCTTGAAAGTCAAAGTACCTAGGTGCATAATATTCAAATTCCGGATTTGTGTAATCAATAGCACCTAAAGAAGCTATATTATTCATTGCCATTAGTATTGTTCGACGCAAGCGTTGTTCGATCGCTTTACTTTCCTTTTGAATATTAGATGAAGGCGTTCCTGATTTTGTCGCAATAGCTTCATATAGTTCTTTTAAGGGGGGCAACTGAGTCATGAGAGGATGTTGCTCGAAAAGAAACTCTATAATCGCAACCATATCGTCACTTCCAATCTCTCCAACAACTCCCATATCACTTAGTATAGAATAGACGATTTCTTTCACACTTTGCTTTTTATTTATTGGTTTAGATGGAGTAATATTGGCTAAGGACTCTTTAATTGCTAATAAAGAATCTTGCAGTCGAAATTGTTCTGCTGTTTTTTTTAAGATACTTTGAACTTCTATTCGATTAATCGGCTTATGGATAAAAAACTCAACCCCCGCTTCATAAGCTTCGCCGACCATTTCCTTATTCACAATTTGAGAAATCATAATAAATTGCCCTTGGTATCCTTTTTCCCTTAACTGTTCGATCGTTTCAATGCCGTCCCATTCAGGCATTAAAAAATCGATTAACACAACATCTGGGTGCATCGTAGTAATTGGGGATAGCGAGCCACTTCCACTATCTGCTTCACCGATTACTAAACCAAGATCCCCTTCTGTTATTATCTGTCTTAGCATTTTTCTGCTCGCTGTATCGTCATCTACTATAAAGTAACGCAGGTTATTTCACTCACTTTCTTAAATTGATTGTCGGAATTTGGAGGCGAAAAACTGTTCCTTCTTTCATTGTTTCCACGTGTATTTCACCTGCTAGTGTTTGAATAATCTCGTTTACATGTGAAAGACCAATCCCTGTCGCGGCAACACCTTTGTCGTTATACTTTGTCGTATATCCAGGTTCAAAAATGATGGATATTTCTTCTTCCGAAATTCCTTTCCCTGAATCTTTTATCGAAAAATAAGTAGAACTAGATTCCTCGTACATCCTTATATGTATTTCACCCTTATCCAAAATTGCTTCTACTGCATTGGCGACGATATTGTTTAGTACGGCAAGTAATGGAATTTGCTGATCTGTTTCAAAATCGGATGCTGCAGAAATGGAAAAGTGAATACGTTTCCTTAATAACTCGCTATATTTTTCATTTGCATGGATAACGAGCTGAAGCACTTCTGACAAGAGTATAGGGTCATCTTTCTTTCCTTCTGTTACATTCTTCAATCCTGCTAATATTCGTTGGGAATCTTTTTTTACTTCGTGAATTTCTTGTGCAATATGCAATGCTTGGACACTTAATAACTTCATATCATGCTGCTTTAACTTTCTGTATAAATCATGACTAGAAGCAGTAATCTGTTCAATGTGATTCATCGATTTTTGCAAATAAAGCGTTTCTGCATAAAGTTCCGAGTTAAGGCCAAGCATTTCTTCCATCCGTTTCTTTTGCTCCGTCATAGCAATGGAACTAAATAACCCTACAACAAAATAGCTTCGAAGTACTGCCACTCCTAATAACAAGCCCCATTCTCGGGAGCCTAAATTTTCCTCATGTATAAACCAGTTCCGAACAAGATGCTCTGCACCATTTGCGATAAATTCAAATCCAACTCCGAAACCCCCTAAAAGAAAGGGAGTGGCTTTATACTTTTCTATATTAATCATTCGTAATCCTAACGCAAACAAAAAATAAAATAAAAAAGCAGGTGCGTGAACGGAAAAACTTAATGCCAAAGAATCTCCATATAATAATGCATCCTGTATCATGCGAGCAATCACAACGGCGAGTCCCGTAATAGATCCTGTTAAGAGTAGAAAAGCAGGTGGACGGATAAGGACAAGTAAAAAGAATGTAATACTCCCTAGACCAAAACGAAAATCTTCTCCGCTAAATGGAATTACCTTAAACTCACTTGCCAAGACAGTTAACAAGACAGTCAGGATAATGGCAAACTTACTATTTCGCAAAATCATAAAACTCTCCTAAAAGGTTTATTTAATAATTTGAGTATAACATTGAACAATCGAGAAGAAGAACAAAAGCGGGAATGGTGATTAGCATGACGCACATTATAGGGATACTGCGTGGTAGTGTGTTGACTAGTTACCGCTGTGATTTTCGCTACAGTCGTACGCTTTCCGCCGGGTGAGCGATGAGCCATCCCCGCCGCCCTTAGGCGTACGTTGGGATGGCTCATTAGCCCACTCATCCGGCAGGAGTCGACGTCTGCAGCGAAAATCAAAAGAAAATGCCTAATTATCAATACCATCCCGTTAAAAAACAAAATTTCAACCAGTTTTTCCGTTTGATTCATCCAATAAATGGCTTAGGGCAACCAATTCTCAAAAAGGCAAGTTTACTTGGATTGAGACGTCTTATTGGAATAGCGCATCCTATTAACCGCTAAGATTTTCACTGTCTGGAGGGCTACTTCCATTGGGTAAAGTGTAAATAAATGGAAACTACATACTTATCAGTGCAGACCAGTTGAAAAAACAAAAATTTACCCATTTTTTCCATTGCAAGCATCCAGTAAATGGCTTAGGGCAACCAACCGATGACTGGGAGCAACCGGTTCTACTACGAAAGCAACTAAATCAGCACGAGAGCAACCAAATTACTCGTGAAGGCAACCAATTCTCAAAATGGCTCTTTACTTGATGTGAGACAACTATAATTCCGACCTATTATAGGAATTTTATGTCTTATAGCCCGCCGAACACGCCTGGCCGGCATCTACTCGACTAGTTTGTCGTGTTCAAAGGCGGGATTGTCGCGTTCGCAGTGGATATTGTCTCGTTCAACCATTTATTGTTAATATGGGATCCCAATAATTTGGTAATTCCCATGGATTTTCGCTGCAGGGCGGCGACTCCAACGGGATTAAGTGAGCATAATGAGACTTCACAACGTACGCGCAAGCGGCGGTGAAGGCTCATCGCTCACCCCGTGGAAAGCGTCCGACCTGCAGCGAAAATCCCAGCGGACACCTCATCCAACTCATTACAACGCAGTTTCCCTATCCTAAGTACAATATAAAAATGCCATACCTTATGTTACTTAAATAAAATTCTTCACATGTCTAAATTTTATTGTTTCCTAAGAGAAGGAAAAAGGACGAAACATACATTCATATGCTTCGCCCCACTGCTATTTTATGCCTTTTTAACAAATTCAGATTTTAGCTTCATAGGACCAAAACCATCAATTTTACAATCAATATTGTGGTCACCATCGACTAAGCGAATACTTTTAACTTTCGTCCCTATTTTTAAAGAAGATGAACTACCTTTTACTTTAAGATCTTTAATGACAGTAACAGAGTCCCCATCATTTAATACATTTCCGTTTGCATCTCGCACAACTTGTGTTTCTTCGTTTTCTTCTGCTCCTGCAGTAGTCCATTCATGTGCACATTCTGGACATACGAAAAGATTTCCGTCTTCATACGTGTATTCTGAGTTACATTTTGGGCAATTCGGTAAGTTAGCCATTTTTCATTTCCTCCATTCAAAACCGTTCCTACTATGCCTCTATAGTACCATGTCTAGTTATTTTGGTTCAACGTCAAATGTTGGGGTGATGTGATTTTCACCCAGCCCTTAACCAAGATGAACCCCTATTTCTTTATACTTTATATTTAATAAAATCTTTGCCCGAAAGTGATCGAAGCGACGAAAACCATATGCGTTACGCTTCATCA